>JBJFEF010000304.1:0-4704 GCA_051890435.1 Muribaculaceae bacterium | reverse complement strand
GGTGGAGATGCAGGGGTGGAGATGGGGATGGGGCTGCCGGTGGGATTAGAAGAGGGAGAGCTGGGGGTCGAGGAGCTGGAATGTAAGGCGGTGGTGGGGAGTGGTGCCGTAGGCGGCGATTGCGGCACGGTGTGCCTTTGTTGGGTAGCCTTTGTTGCCGTCCCAGCCATATTGGGGATAGTCGTGAGCTATGGTGCGCATATATTCATCGCGGTGAGTCTTTGCAAGGATTGAAGCGGCGGCAATGCTCATCATTTTGGCGTCGCCTTTCACGATGCAGGTGTGTGGTATTCCGGGGTAGGGGATGAAGCGGTTTCCGTCGATGAGGAGAGCCTCGGGGCGAATGGAAAGGCGGTTGATTGCGCGGTGCATAGCGGTGAAAGAGGCTCGGAGGATGTTGATTTCGTCGATTTCTTGTGGGGAAACAAATTCAACAGCCCAGGCGAGTGCTTCGCGCTCGATGATAGGGCGGAGTGTGTCGCGCTGGTGCTCGGTGAGTTGCTTGGAGTCGTTGAGGAGTTCGTTGGAGAAGTCGGGAGGGAGAATAACGGCAGCGGCAGTAACGGGTCCGGCAAGGCAACCGCGACCGGCTTCGTCGCAGCCGGCTTCAATGCGACCTGAGATGAGGTGATGCTGGAGCATAGCTGGGGGATTAGTAGCGGCGGGAGATGATGTAGCTGAAAATCATGCGGAAAGCGTCGAGCGACTCGGAGTGAGGCAGTCGGGAGATGATTTCGTCGGCTTGCTGCTTGATTTGTTCCATGCGGGCGTAGGCATAATCGATGCCTCCTTGCTCCTTAGCATACTCAATGAGCGTGGCGATGTCGTCGGGCTCGAGAATGTCTTTGTGGCTGAGTTGCACCATCTCGCTGTGACGCGGGGCGTCGGTCTTGGAGAGGGCATAGATAAGGGGCAGAGTCATTTTGCCTTCGCGGAGGTCGTTTCCGGTGGGTTTTCCCACTTCTTTATTGTCGAAGTAGTCGAAAATGTCGTCTTTGATTTGGAAGCAAATTCCAAGGAGCTCGGCGTAGGCCATGAGGTCGCGCAGCTGGTCTTCGGGAGCACCGGCAGCGTAGCCACCCACTTGTACGCAGCTGCAAAAGAGCGAAGCGGTCTTTTTGCGGATGATGTTGAGATAGGTTTCTTCATCGACGCTACGGCTGCGGGCGTTGTCGATTTGCTCAATTTCGCCGAGCGAGAGTGCACGACCGAGGCTCGACATAGCTGTGATAACGCGGAAATCCTTAGTGAACTCGGCGCAATGTAGGGCGCCGCTGACGAAGAAGTCGCCCACGAGGACGGCGATGTGATTATCCCACACGCGGTTGATGGTGGGCATACCGCGGCGCTCGCGCGACTCGTCGATGACGTCGTCGTGAATGAGCGAGGCGTTGTGTAGTAGCTCGATGGCGGCACCGGCATATAGCACAGGCTCGGAGGCGCAGCCGAAGTATTTACCGCTGAGAATTACCAGAATAGGGCGAATCTGCTTGCCTTTGGCACGCAGAAAATTATGCACCACCTGCTGCATGAGCGGGCTGGAGCTTCTGAGAGTGTTCTCGATGATGGCGTTAAGAGCCGAGAGCTCAGCAGAGATATTATTTTGAATGTCGTTGATTGTAACCATTCCTTGCATTTGTGACACAAAATTAGTAATAAATCTGCATTTGCTCAAACTTTAGTGGGAATTTTATAAAATATAGGGATATTCTGCCCACATATAGGAAGTAATTTACAAAAATTATCAATGATTCTGTATGAAATAGCAGGCTGTGAGACCGACGATGAGCAGAGAGGTGTAGCAAGCAGCCCACCACTTGAATGTGGTGTGGTGGCGGTGTGCGCGAAGCTCGTCGATTACAATCACGGCGAGAGGCACGAGCAGAGGGATGAATGGCATGACATAGCGCGACACAGAGCCTCCGAAGAGATAGGCGGGAATGAGCCAGCAAATGATTGCCCAGAGCGCCCACAGGCGTAGCGGTGTTGACTTTTTGAGCCACAGGAAGATGAAATAGAAGATGATGAAGCCTCCGATGGCATACCAAGGCCAGGCGAAGTGGTTGAGAGCCTGGGAGTAGCCGAACTCGGTGTCGCGGCCGTAATTCCAAGGGAAAGGCACGACATATTGCACAGCGGCGGTAGCCGGCAGGAGAGCGATGCGGTGATAGATTGGGAGGCGGTAGTAGTCGCCGAGGAGGGATTTGTAGCCATCGTAGCGGCTGTCGTTGCCGAGATAAGATTCTGCCATAGATCCGGAGCCTGATGCGATGCGCGACTGCTTTGTGGCATCGGTGGATGACAGCAATCCGCCACCTACCATGCAGGCGCTGATGCAGATAGCTGCGACGGCGGTGATGATGATGCGCTTGCGTGTGAATGCCAGCGGCAGGAACATGAGCAAGCCGAGGGTGATGAAGTGCAGGGCGTGGCTACGCACAAGAGCTGTGAGAATGCAGCCGACGATGAATGAGGCGGCGAGGCGCGGCGAGATGCGGTTGCCGAGGTAGAAGTGGGCAAGTGGAATGGCGGTGAGCAAGAGAGCCACATAGATGAGAGGATCTTTGAGCAACACCATGCCCTGGCCGGTGAAGTGGCACACGGCGGCGGTGAGAGCCATAGCGAGGGCTGATGAGGCTTCGCCACGGCGCAGGAGCAGGGCTGTGAGGCGTCCGCTGAGCGAGATAGCCAGTAGTGTGAGGAGCATGCAAGCTGCGAGAGCCCACACTATGCTCTTGCCGAGGACAACCCAGAGGGCGGCTACTATTAGCGGAATGCCGAGGAAGTCGCCTATTGCAGCCGATATGTTGCCATGATAGATGTATTCTGCATCGGTGAAGTAGCGCAGGGCGTCGGTATTGTTGAGGACAGGAGAGTCGAGAGATCCGCCGAGCACGGAGGTGAAGTAGAAAGTGTTGAGAGTTATGCCGAGAGCCATCACGGTGGCGGTGACAGAGAGGACCCACTCACCTGCCTGTGAGCCATGTAGCACTCGGCGGTGAATGGCGATAGCGATGGCGGCAGCCACAGGGAGTGAGAGAGAAAGCTGCAATCCGCCGACGGTGCCGCAAAGTGCAAAAGCGGTGATAGCTACAGCCACCGAGGCAGCCGACTGAAAAAGAGGCAGTATGCTGGGTTTCATTATCGACGTAGTGTTGGAATATGCGAAGATACGAGATTTTTGGGAGAAAAAAGAGAAAAGGAGGCAAAAAGTGATAAAGAAATGAAATTGAGGGGTGGGGAATGAGGGAAAAATGTGTAAATTTGCAGAGTTATGATACTGAAAGAGATTTCGATACTGAATTACAAGAATATTGGGGAGGCTTCACTGGAGTTTTCGCCAAAGATCAATTGTTTCACGGGCAATAACGGCATGGGCAAGACGAATTTGCTCGATGCAATCAACTACTTGAGCTTCTGCAAGAGCAGTGTGAGCCGAGGAGGCGACTCGGTGGTGATAAAGCACGGAGCCGATATGATGCTGCTACAGGGCAACTATGAGCGCCGCGGCGAGGAGGAACGCATTTCGATAGGATTGCAGCGCGGCAAGCGCAAGGTGGCGAAGCGCAATGGCAAGGAATATCAGCTACTGAGCCGTCACATAGGGTTATTGCCGATAGTGATGGTGTCGCCGATGGATACAGAGCTTATACGAGGCTCGGGCGATGACCGGCGTAGGCTTATCAACCAGATAATCTCGCAAAGCGACCGCAACTATCTGGATGCGCTCATACGCTATGCCAAGGCACTTGAAAACCGCAATGCGATGCTGAAGCACGGAGTGCGCGACGCGATATTGTTTGAGTCGGTGGAGGAGCAGCTGTGCACGTCGGCACGCTACATACATGGCGTCCGCCAGAATTGGATAGAGGAGTTCACGCCTATTTTTATGGATTATTATCATGCCATCACCAATGGAGAGGAGAGTGTGAGCCTGGAATATCGCAGCCACCTTAACGAGCTGTCGATGTCGCAAAATCTTGGTGAGACGCGCGATGTGGATGCTGCGGTGGGATTTACCACACGCGGAGTGCATCGCGACGACATAGAACTGATGCTTGGCGACTATGCGATGCGCAAAATCGGTTCGCAGGGGCAGTGCAAGACCTACACAATAGCGCTGCGCCTTGCACAATTTGACTTCTTGAAGAAGACGTGCGGCATCACGCCGCTACTGTTGCTCGATGATATTTTTGACAAGCTCGATGCCAGCCGAGTGCGCAACATTATCGATGTGGTGAATGGCAACCACGGCGAGGGCTTCGGGCAGATTTTCATCACCGACACTAACCGCACTCACCTCGATGAGATTATCAGCAGCGTGGGGAGCGATTATCGCATCTTCAATGTGGAGAATGGAGAGGTGAGATAGCTGATTGTGATGATGTGACTAATAGGAAAATGGAATATGAAAAGGATAGAGGCTGAGACTGTAGGGGAGATTATCAACCGACTGCTGAAGGCTGAGAATCTTGAGGAGAAATTTGATGAGCAGCGTGTGGTGGCTCTGTGGCCTGAAATAGTGGGACAGGGTATCAATCGCTACACGGTGAATCGCTATGTGCGCGATGGGGTGCTGTGTGTGACTATCTCGTCGGCTCCACTGCGCAATGAGTTGATGCTTAATAGGTCGCGGCTTGTGGATAGGATAAACGACTTTATCGGGAAGAGGGTGATAAGAGAGGTGGTTTTTAGGTGAGAGGT
>JBJFEF010000303.1:0-4735 GCA_051890435.1 Muribaculaceae bacterium | reverse complement strand
AGTTCACTGGCTTACAATATTTTCTATCTGTCTTATTTCCAGAATTATCTGGGAAATGATGATGCAGCACGTTACGCATTAGAGAAATTTAAGAAAACTGGCATTAGCATTAAAAATTATACTGTGGCTGTGCAAAAATTGTATGAGGAGCTTTCATGTAAGCTACATATCTAACTGTCATGTTACAAGAAATATTCCAAATAATAATGAGAAAAGGATAAATTATCAAGATATAGATTTATGGAACGGAAAACGATTTATCTCTGTCTGGCTCACATGAGCGAGGCGGGTGTGGAACAGAAATATGTGAAGGAGGCGTTCGACACCAACTGGGTGGTGCCTCTCGGTCCGAATGTGAACGGATTTGAGGACGACCTCAAGAAGTTTGTCAACGACGGTCTGCAATCGGGCAGCAAGGAGGTCGTGGCGCTGTCGGCAGGCACGGCTGCGGTGCATCTGGCGTTGCTCGCGTGCGGTGTCGGCCCCGGCGACGAGGTGCTTGTGCAGTCGTTCACGTTCTGTGCGTCGAGCCACCCGATCACCTATCTCGGTGCCACTCCGGTGTTTGTCGATAGCGAACCCGTCACTTGGAACATGGACCCCGAGCTTCTCGAGGAGGCTATAAGAGACCGCATTGCGAAGACCGGAAAGAAGCCGAAAGCCATAGTGCCCGTTGCACTTTATGGTATGCCTTACGACTGCGACCGCATTATGGAGATTGCCAACCGCTACGAAATTCCGGTGGTGGAGGACGCTGCCGAAGGCTTCGGCTCGCGCTTCAAAGGTCAGGTGCTCGGCACTTTCGGCCACTTTGGCGTACTGTCGTTCAATGGCAACAAGATGATTACCACATCGGGTGGCGGAGCTCTGATTTGCAACGATGCCGAGTCGAAAAACAACATCATGTGGTATGCCACACAAGCCCGCGAGGCATACCCCTACTATCAGCACGAGGCTATCGGCTACAACTACCGCATGAGCAACATTTGTGCCGGAATCGGTCGCGGACAAATGACCGTCGCCAACGAACACATTGCGCATCACAAGCACGTACAGAAGCTCTATGAGGAGCTGCTTGCCGACGTTGATGGCATCACCGTACACTCGCAACCTGCTACCGGCGAATACGACTCAAACTACTGGCTCTGCACCATAACGCTCGACCCTTCGCTCCGCATCAAGGGTCAGGAAAACGCCTATAAGGAGGTGATCAAGACCGCCGTAGGAGGTGCTGCCGGAGTAATACACGCCGTGGATAGCGCAACGACCGACTGCCAGCCCAACGACAATGTGGAGGCTCTGCGTGTGTATATGCTGTCGAAGAAAATCGAGGCACGCCCCGTGTGGAAGCCGATGCACAAGCAGCCGGTGTACAGGAACGCCCCGGCATACGTCAATGGCGTTTCGGAGGCAATCTTCAAGGTGGGAGTATGCCTCCCTGCAGGTCCCTACGTCACCGACGACGATGTCCGCTACATCGTCGATTCCATCAAGGAATCCATCGTCCGCTAACCGAAACATCGCCGGAGAGGTGCGTGCCATCAGTGCACCCACCTCTCAGCTATTATATACTCCCATGGTATTTGACAATGAGTTTTTGGAGGCTCTGCTGAAGCAAGCAAAGGAGTCTCCACGGCTTCGTGCGTCGCACGACCTGCGCACATCACCTGACGACAACTCCCAACGAATCTTGAATGCGCTGATTCCGGGCACCCAAGTGCCTGTGCATCGTCATCCACGTTCCACCGAGAGCGTAGTGTGCCTCACCGGGAAGCTCGACGAAATCATCTTCGATGACAACGGCAATGAGATAGAACGTATCTGTCTTTGCCCTACCGAGGGGCGATATGGCTGCCAGATACCCGCCGGAGCCTGGCACACAGTGGAAGTGCTGGAACCAAGCGTAATTCTCGAAGCCAAAGACGGCCGCTATGCCTTCGACGGCACCGAAACATTGCTATGATAGGTCATTGGCTTCCCAAGCCAAGGGTCGCACTTCAATAAAGAACATTAATCAAAAAATTTTTATATAACTGACTATGAGTATTTTTGCTGGAAAGACGCTGATGATTACCGGTGGTACGGGATCATTCGGCAACGCGGTGCTTAACCGCTTTTTGCGCACCGACATCGGTGAAATTCGCATTTTCTCGCGCGACGAGAAGAAACAGGACGACATGCGCCACGAGTATCAGGCGAAGTATCCTGACGTGGCCCACAAAATCAAGTTTTTCATTGGCGACGTCCGCAATTTGCAGTCGTGCCGCAACGCCATGCCGGGCGTTGACTACATCTTCCACGCTGCTGCGCTGAAGCAGGTGCCTTCGTGCGAGTTCTTCCCGATGGAGGCTGTGAAGACCAACGTCATCGGCACCGATAATGTGCTGACCGCCGCCATCGAAGCTAAAGTTGGCGCAGTAATCTGTCTGTCAACCGACAAGGCTGCTTATCCCATCAACGCAATGGGTATCACCAAGGCGATTGAGGAGAAAATTGCGGTGGCAAAGAGCCGATACTCGGGCGACACCAAGATTTGCTGCACACGCTACGGCAACGTGATGTGCTCGCGCGGTTCGGTAATTCCTTTGTGGATCGACCAGATCCGCAACGGCAACCCCATCACCCTCACCGAGCCAAAGATGACTCGCTTCATCATGTCGCTTGAGGAGGCAGTTGACCTCGTGCTGTTCGCATTCGAGCACGGACAGAACGGCGACATCCTCGTACAGAAGGCTCCGGCGTGCACCATTCAGACGCAAGCCGAGGCCGTATGCGAACTGTTCGGCGGCAAGAAAGAGGACATCAAGGTTATCGGAATCCGCCACGGCGAGAAGATGTATGAGACGCTGCTCACCAACGAGGAGTGTGCCAAAGCCGAGGATATGGGCGACTTCTACCGCGTCCCCGCCGACAACCGCGGCTTGAACTACGACAAGTTCTTCAAGGAGGGCGAAACTGAGCGCAACACGCTCACAGAGTTCAACAGCGACAATACGCGCCGACTCAATCTTGAAGAAACTAAGGCGAAGATTGCCAGCCTCGAATATATCCAGAACGAGCTGAAAGGCATTCCCAACGTAGCAAAATAATTCCCAAACCACCACTCCCCCATCAGGCATCGCGCGGAAAGCGCAGAAACGAAGAGTAAAAAGCATCACGCAAAATACGCAGAATACGCGAAGAATTTTATAAATAAATCCCTTGATTTTGCGGATTCTGCGTGAGGCAAAAAGCACCTTCGCAAGAAAAAAAGATTCGCCCGATTCGTGTGATTCGTGTTCAAAAAAAACATCTGCGTATTCCGCATATTCTGCGTGAGGCTCAGCTATGGGAGTGGATAAAGACAATTGATTATGAAGATATTAGTGACCGGGGCGAAGGGATTCGTCGGGAAGAACCTTTGCGCCCAACTGAAGAATATCCGCGACGGGAAGGCGCGTTGCTACGGCGACTTGGCGATTGATGCCGTATATGAATACGACATCGACTCTACTCCCGAAGAATTGGACAAGTGGTGCAGCGACTGCGACTTCGTGTTCAACCTCGCCGGGGTGAACCGTCCGCAGAATCCCGAGGAGTTCATGCAGGGCAATTTCGGCTTTGCCTCGACGCTGCTCGACACCTTGAAGAAGCACGGCAACCGCTGTCCGGTGATGCTGTCGTCGAGTGCACAAGCCTCATTGACAGGGCGTTTCGGCAACTCGGAGTATGGTCGCTCGAAGAAGGCCGGCGAGGATCTGTTCCTCACTTACGGCGCGGAAACCGGGGCGAAGATGCTCATCTACCGCTTCCCGAATCTCTACGGAAAGTGGTGCCGCCCGAATTACAACTCGGCTGTGGCAACATTCTGCAACAACATCGCCAACGACCTGCCGATTACGGTCAACGACCCCTCGGTGGAGCTTGAACTGCTCTATATCGACGACCTCGTTGACGAGATGATTGCCGCACTCAAAGGCTGCGAGCACCGCTGCGAGTTTGAGGGCTTGGAGGTGCTTCCGCAAACCGACGGACGCTACTGCTACTGCCCTGTGACCCACAAGGCTACGCTTGGCGAAATCGTTGACTTGCTGCATCAGTTTGCCGCAATGCCTAAGACGCTGATGATACCAGAAATTCCGGCTGACTCGTTTGCAAAACGCCTCTACAGCACCTTCCTGAGCTATCTGCCGAAGGAGAAGGCGGTGTTTGACCTGAAGATGAACTGCGACGACCGCGGCTCGTTCACCGAGCTGGTGCACACGCTGAAGTGCGGACAGGTGTCGGTGAACATCAGCAAACCAGGCATCACCAAAGGCCAGCACTGGCACCACACCAAGTGGGAGCAGTTCATCGTGGTGAGCGGCCACGGACTGATCCAGCTCCGCAAGGAGGGCACCGACAAAGTGCTTAACTATGAGGTGAGTGGCGACCGAATCCAGAGCGTGATAATGCTGCCGGGCTACACCCACAACATCATCAACCTCTCCGACACCGAAGACCTCGTCACCGTGATGTACTGCAACGAAATCTTCGACCCCACCAAGCCCGACACCTACTTCGACCCCGTGGAATAACCACACCGCCTCGACTCACTGCCTCTCTGTCTTTAGAACACGAATTACACGAATCTTACGAATTTTTTTTGTGGGTTCTATAATACTTGATTATATTTGTGATTCATTATGAATGAAATAGATCGATAATTCAATTGAATGCAAATATATTTTAGGTATGATTTATTATAAGCAGGAAA
>JBJFEF010000302.1:0-4736 GCA_051890435.1 Muribaculaceae bacterium | reverse complement strand
ACTCATAAATCCGCCAATAATAGGCAAATTATTGTCGAAATAATCAATCTTTTGAGGCCGATATTCAAGATACACACATATGTTGATTATCAGTGCTTATTTTGGTTTTTGTGGCATGTAAGCAACACCTGGTGCTAATGCATTGATAGTCAATATAGGTTGTTTTCGAGGAGGGGAGTTGAGCATGGTCGGGGATTAATCCACATCGTAGTAGATGATGGTGGATTTCATGCGCGAATCCACGCTGAGCATGTTCTCGTAGATGTTGCGGAGTATGCGTTTCACTTTGGGCATCGATGCCTCATTTTCCATCTTCAACACTATCTGGCGGATGTAGAGATTCTGCACACGCGCCACCATGGGAGCTTCGGGGCCCAGCACGCGGTGTGCAAACACTTGGCGCAGCATATTGCTATATCGCACCGACATCTCGGTGAGCACTGAGTCGTCGCGATGCTTGAGATAGATATTGATAATCTTGGTGAAGGGCGGATAGTGGAATTGCTTGCGGTCGGCAAGTTCTTCGCCGTAGAAGCCCAGATAGTCGTGGGCTGTGACGTAGCGGATAACGGGGTTATCGGGTTGCGACGTCTGAATCACCACCTGTCCCTGTCGGGCTTTGCGCCCGGCGCGCCCCGCCACCTGCTCCATCATGCAGAAGGCACGCTCGTGAGAGCGGAAGTCGGGGAAATTAATCATTGTGTCGGCATTGAGAATGCCCACGATGCTCACGCCATCGAAGTCGAGTCCCTTTGTCACCATTTGGGTGCCTACAAGTATATCGGCTTTGCGCGACGAGAAATCGTCGATGATTCGCTCATAGCTGTTCTTGTTGCGCGTGGTGTCGAGGTCCATTCGCAGGATTTTCGACTCGGGGAATAGACCCTCGATGTCGTCCTCGATGCGCTCGGTGCCATATCCCACAATTTCGATGGTGGGCTGCTTGCAAGCGGGGCAGATGTCGGGGAGGGTGATTGAAAATCCGCAATAGTGGCACGATAGTGTGCGCAGATGCTTGTGATAGGTGAGCGACACATCGCAATTTTCGCACTTTGGAACCCATCCACACTGCTTGCAGGTGACCATCGGGGCATATCCGCGACGGTTTTGGAACAGGATGGCTTGATTGCCGTTTTTCACGGCTTCGCGCACTAATCCGAGCAGTCGCCCGGTGAATGTGCCTGTCATTTCACGCTTCTTGCGTGCCAGCTTGGTGTCGATAACCTCTACGGCAGGCAGCTCGATGTCTTCGTAGCGGGTGAGTAGCGACACAAGTCCATATTTCCCCGTCGAGGCGTTGTAATAGCTCTCGATGGCAGGCGTTGCCGAGCCGAGCAGAGTTTTTGCGCCGTGCATCTGAGCCAGCACCATAGCCACGTTGCGGCCGTTGTAGCGCGGGGCGGGGTCTTGCTGCTTGTAGCTTGCATCGTGCTCTTCATCCACGATGACCAGCCCAAGCGAGGAGAATGGCAGGAACACCGATGAACGCACGCCAATCACCACGCACGGGTCGGTGCTGTGGAGAAGTCGCTTCCAGATATCTACGCGCTCGTTGTCGGAAAATTTGGAGTGATAGATGAGCAGCGAGTTGCCAAACACGCGCTGCAACCGCTTGGTGAGCTGTGTGGTGAGGGCAATCTCGGGCACGAGGTAGAGCACTTGCTTGCGCAGGCGCAGTGCCTCGGCGATGAGGTGCATATACACGGCTGTCTTGCCGCTTGAGGTGACTCCGTGCAGCAGCGTCACGGCGTGCTGCTTGAATGAGTTGAGTATTTCGTGGAAGGCACGGCTTTGCTCGTCGGATAGCGAGGGCAAGTCGGCACGCGCTTCGCCAATGGCGGCAAAGCGGTTGATTTCTTTCTTATATACGCTGAAGATTCCTTTGTCGAGGGTTGCCTTGAACACCGACTGCCCGGCATCGGCACGCTCCAGCAGAGCTTTCTTCGACACCTCAACGGGAGCCGACTTTTTGAGCCAGTGCGAGAGGTCGAGAAACGCCAGCAGCAAGGCTTCCTGCTTCTTGCTGCGTCCCACCATATCGAAGAAGTGGTGCAAGGCATCATCGTCGCCGTGGTTGCAGGCGAGGGTGACGCACGTCTCGGTGAGAGGGCGGTAGTTGTTGACCACACGCTCAGCCACAAACACTGCTCCCTTGTCGATCATACGGCTCACTATTGCCTCCACATTCTTGAATCCTGTGGCGCGGCTGAGCTCGGCGAGCTGCACGCGGTCGCGTGAGGCGGTGAAGTCGAGAATGATGCGCTCGCGCTCGGTTAGCTCACCTGCCGAGGTTTCTTCGTAGTCGGGATCAGCGCTGACGAAGGTTTCGCTTTCCACCTTCAGTCCCGAAGGAACGGCAGCCTTATATACGTCGCCGGGCGGGCAAAGGTAATACTCCGAAATCCAGTCCCAAAGCTTTAGCTGCGGGTGGCGCACGATTGGGGCATCGTCGAGCATGGTGAGAATGTCTTTCACCTCATATCCCTCGGGCTTGTTGCCATGAATCATGGTGACAATTGCGGTGTAGAACTTCTTGCGGCCGAATGGCACAAGCACACGGCAACCTATCCCCAGCGCATCGGCGATTTCGTTGGGAATGTGATAGGTGAAAGTGCTGTAAAGGGGCAGAGGCAGCAGAACCTCGGCGTAGCGGCTCATGGCACGAGGAGGTAAGGTTTAGAACATATAGGTGACAGCCACGCGCCAGTAGCGGTTTTTGGCGCTATACTGGTCGAGCTTCACTGTTCGGAGAGCGTAGGTGAGACCCCAATTGTAGCTTGCGGTGACCTGTATGCGGCGAATTAGTTCGCACCCCATGCCCACGTGAGCGCTAAATTCGCCGCCGGCATATTTCAGAGCGGGAATGTCGCTGTGAGCCATGAGAATGGTGAATGTGGGTCCGCCAAACACGATAGGGGCTATGGTGTTCTCAATGCCGTTGAGATTAGAGTATTTGAACTTGAGGTTGAGCGGAATTTCAAGATAGTGCTGATAGGTGCGCGGAGAGCCTATGCCATCGGTGCTCCACACGGGATATTCGCCCAGATTGATTTTGCTTCCCAATTGAGAATAGAGCAGCGAGCCATCAACGGCAAAGCCTATGCCCGGAATGATTAGCTCACCCGTAACACCCACGCTGAAGTTGCACACTTGCGAGGTGGAGGCAAGGTCCTGGTTGAATTTCATATTGGAGATGTTGGTGGCAGCCGTAACACCCCAGCGAGTCTCGGCAGATGCAGTGAGCGAATTGGCGAGAGCCGTAGCAATCACGGCAACGATAAGCAGTATCTTTTTCATCTTCTGTGTAGAGTTGTGTAAAAAAATCGGTATAAACTATGGGGCAAAGCACAAAAAAATTGTGGTGCTGTGCCGAATTATTCTGCAAAGCTACCACAATTTATTGTTATCGGCAAAAAAAATCGCCAATTATAGATTTTTTAGCTATTTTGCCGCGAAGGCAAGGGTGCAAAAAGGCGATTTTTCAGCATTTTTGGCTTAGAACAAGTAGGCTGCCGTTACGGTCCAATAGCGGTTTTTGCCGTCGATTTTGGCATTGTTCTGGGTAGCACCAATCCACTCGAGAGTGTTGGTGAGTCCGATGCCATAGCTTGCAGCCACTTGCACATGGCTGAGCACCTCCAAACCGAATCCGAAGTTCCATGCCACGTCAACCGACTTGTTTTTCCATGCTTCTGTAATCTCCTTCTTGCTTGCAAGGAAAGCAAAGCTGGGGCCGGTGGTGACAAAAGGCTTCACAACAGCGCTAATCACGGGGATAGAGAGCTTATACTTGAGATTGAGCGGAATATCGATGTAGTCGCGCTTGGGGTTGGGCACGTTGTTATCGTCGATTTTTGTTTCGCGATGCACATAGAGCACCGAAGCATCGAGACCTACGCCAATCACGGGCACGGTGAAGTCAATCATCACACCGCCCACAAAACCGGCACGGTTGTCCTTACCGAAACTGTTCACCAGATCCTCGGTGGATGAGAACTTGAGGTTATTGATGGCGGCACCGGCTTTGATACCAAACTTGAATTGAGCCTGAGCAGGCGCAGCAGCCACGATGGCAGCGAGGGCTACCACAGCCACAGCAAAAAAGCGAGCAATTTTCTTCATATTCAAAAAAATAAAAATTTGTTAGTAACAATATAACCCTTCATGCGAAGGGAAAGTTTTGTGGCGAAACCTAAGCCCTATGCAGCACCACAGTGTGCCGTAACATTGTCCTATTTGAGCGTATTTTCACCACTTCACACCGCAAAAGTAACTAAAAAAAACGAATTTCCACCCAAAATCCTCCAAAAATCGCACCACCCAAGTAAACGCACACAGCGACGCTATTACTAAAAAGTGTAGAATTCTACATTTTTTGGTAATAGGGAGGATGAAGGTGTTTAACTTTGATAATTGGCACTAAGAAACTCAGGCTTCAGAAGGAAGTCGAAAAGCCCAACAATCAAAACACCGTCAGTGTTGCGATAGGGTAGGATATTGTCGTGAGTGACGATAATACGCTGAAAAGAATCATCTATGCGGCGGAAAGAGGCTGTCTCTTGAATCATCTTGGCTTCGTCGGGAATAGAAAATGCCGATTGAATGTAGAAACGGCGGTCGTTATCGTTAGTCACAAAATCCACCTCATATTGTTTGCGAATCGATTTTCCATTTTTATCTTTCTCAACCATTTCCACAAGTCCAACATCAACAGCGTAACCACGATAGAGTAGTTC
>JBJFEF010000301.1:0-4744 GCA_051890435.1 Muribaculaceae bacterium | reverse complement strand
GTGGTGATGCTCGAAAATTGAAATTTATCGTTTCATATCATAAAAATCAATAGAAAAACTACGGAATGCCGTAATTGACGCGCTTACACAGGTGCAGTAATTTTGTAAAGTAATATTCTGCACCCTATTATGACTGACGAAAAAACACTATCTAAGATGAAAATTGCCATTGTCGATGACCACGATTTGGTGAGGGAGGGACTAAAAGTGGTCCTTGCCAATAATGGTGCCGTCAATGTCGATAAATTCCCTAATGCCATGTCGCTTGTTGCCGCCCTGGACTCGGGTCAGCACTATGATTTCTACATCATTGACCTTGAGCTGCCCGATCTTGACGGCTTTGTGCTCATTGAGATGATTCGTGCCCGCAACGCGGCTGCACCCATAATTGTGAGCACCGTACACGACGAAATTTGGACCCTGCGCAAGCTTCTCGCACGCGATGTCAATGCCATTATCTACAAGTCGGGCGACGGCAACGAGATAATGACAGCCATTGATGAGATTATCAATGGCAACAACTACTATTGCGAGGCTGTGCACAAGGCTCTTGCCGCTGCTTCCGACGGCTCTATCCACCCCACTCTGCGCGAACTTGAAGTTCTGAGCCAAATTGCGCAGGGAAAGACGTCGCGCGAGATTGCAGCTTCAATGTTTGTCACCGACAACACCGTTGAGGCTCACCGCAAGTCGCTTTTCCATAAACTCGGAGCAGTGAATGTAGCCGACCTTATCGTGAAAGCCTTTGAAAAGGGCTACCTAAAGCACAACGGCACGAAGCGATAACGCAACCTTCGTGCCTCGACACGCGGCAATCATGCCTTCTTCAATTCAGGCGCACCTTATAGTGCGTCGTTACACACCGAAAAAACAATCACTCTAAATTTTTATTGATATGAGACGAATTTTATCTCTTTGCGTTGTCCTCGCCATGGCGGTGGGGCACGCTTTCGCCCAATGGCCAAGCGAAGGGCGTGATTATCTCATTCATGAGACTTTCTCTCTTGTGAACGGTGATAGCGAAGAATATGCCGGAGCTACACCAATCGACGATTACATCAACAGTTTCGACAATCCCGACGGCTGGACTTTCACCGGCAATGTATATGCCGGAAAAGGGTGCATCTATCTCGCCACTGGTGCCACAATCACGCTGCCCGCATCGTCGCGACTACACGACAATGCGGAGTTTGATTTCACCGTTGGTCCTTGGTGGCCCAATGAAACTTGGAAGCCCGATGAGAATTTCGATGAATCTATCTATTCTCTCCCATGTCCTCTCTCCATTAGCCATGGAGAACTGAGCGTGTATGAGCTTTACGGTGCTTTAGCAATGGCACCCAACCTCTACATCTTCGGCGGAACCCCTGAGAGCCGCATCACGCTCACTGCAAGCCACCCCATCGTTATCAGCGAAATAGGGGTGTGGTATGGCAATAATCCCGATGCCACCGCCACATTCACCTACTCGCACCCCGAGGGCGACTACTACGCTCCTATCGACGTGACTTTCCAAGGCAGCTATGAAGCGGGGTGGGGTGAAACCTACGACGGCTCGCACGACATCATCGTCTATACCACCGACGGCAGCACGCCCACTAAGCAATCTACCCGCTACTCGGGCGAGGCTCTCCACATTGCCGAAACCACAACCATTTTCCCGGCTGCCATTTCCACCAACGGCCAGTTGTGCCTCGGCAACAAGCGCACTTTCAACTTCCCTGAATCGAATAAGCCGGCGAAGCCCGAAAACACCTTTGAGGTGACCGTAACCCAGCCGGGCAAGCTGAAATCGCAGCTTATCAACATCGATGCCGACATCATCGAAGGCTTGGTGCTGAAAGGGCAGATTAATGGCGACGACATCACCTACATCACTTCGGGCGAGGGAAGAGCCGCTGCCCTTACCTATCTTGACCTCTCCGAAGTCACCGTCGCTCTCGACGGCTCACAATACCATTACAGAGTGGTTGCACCAGAAGCCGGCATGGGTACCGTGTTTTACCACTACTACTATCTGGGCGAAACCAACTACGACGAGGGGCATAGCACCAGCCCGACAACTGAGCGCCATGAGCACTATCGCAACAATCTTGCGTGTGCTTTCGAGGACTGCACCAACTTCACCACGGTGATTCTGCCCAAAACAATGACTACGATAGGCGAAAGCATCTTCTCAGGCTGCAAAAAGCTGAAATACGCCCCTATCCACGACGGCGTAACAGAGGTGATGGCAAGCGCTTACAGCGGTACAGCGGTGAATATGATCGATGGGCTTCCGGCTTCAATCGAGAAGATTGGCGCAGGTGCATTCAATAGCACGAATTATAATGAAGAATCGGGATATATCACTTTCGGCGTGCTCAATATCGACCACCCTGTGGAAATCGGTGAAGGAGCTTTTGCCGGTGCTGTGGTGCAGCAGCTCAATCTCCCCTTCCCCGGCGATTCTATCCAAGCCGCAGCTTTCGCCTGCCGTGATTTGCGCGAAATCAATATCGGTGACGGTGTGAAATATATCGGCGAGGGTGCTTTCAACAGCAACAGTGTGCTTGAGAAGGCGGTGATTCCCGAGTCGGTAATCGAAATCGGCTACAATGCTTTCGACTTTGATTCGCCTTTCATCAAGCAGATTGAGCCTGAAGGCGGAATCCGCTATATCGGCAAGGTGGCATATTGCGTTGCCGATGAGAAACTTGGAGAATACACCATCAAAGACGGCACCATCTCGCTCGCCGACAAGCTGTTTGCCTACGTCAACATATCGGCTGTCAATCTCCCCGCTTCGCTTGAGATTATCGGCAACGAAGCGTTTAGTTCAGCCGCAATCACGTCGCTGCCCGACATGCCGGGCGTGAAGCGAATCGGTGCAGGAGCTTTCGACCGCACTAAAATCACAGCCCTCCCCTCGATGCCTTCGCTTGAGGTGATTGGCGAGGCGGCATTCTATGCCACTCAAATCACCTCATTGCCCGAATTGCCGGGCTTGAAGGAGATTGGCTATGGGGCATTTGCCTATTGCCCGAAATTGGCTCGTGTCACTCTGCCCGAATCGCTCGAAAAGATTGAGAATGCATTCTATGGCTGCGATGCCTTGTGGAGCGTGACCTACAACGCTATCGACTGCTATTGCCCCTACGGCGTGAGTCCGCGCGACCTTGAGCGCATAGTGATTGGCGAGAAAGTGCGCCGACTGCCCAAGGGACTCTACACCGGCAACACCAACATCACCGAGGTGACGCTGCCTAAGAGCGTGGAGATTCTCGACCCCGAGGTTTTCCAGTATTGCACAAACTTGGAGTATGTGGGCTTGTCTGACAATATCACCACCATCTCCGATAATGCCTTCTATGGCTGCACATCGCTCACGTGGCTGCATTGGCCGCTCAATATAACTACCATCGGCAGCGCGGCATTCCTCGAATGTTCTGCGCTGAAGGTGGTGTCGCTGCCCGAAGGCGTAACCACCGTTGGCAATGAAGCTTTCGGATATTGCACCGGAGTGGAAACTCTCTACATTGCCTCGACTATCGAGGAGGTGGGAGAGGGTGCATTCAACTTCTGGAATCAGGACAAGAACATCACCATAACTGCCACTGCCGCCGAGCCTATCGACTATGAATGGAACTGGCACTATGTGGGCACGCCCACCATCAAGGTGCCGGCTGCAAGCATCGAGACTTATCGCGCCAATGCAATCTGGAACGGCAGCAACAACGGCAAGCAAAACACTATAATCACCATTGAGAACATTGAGGCACCCGAGGAGGAATCGACCACTTCGTTCTCAGGCGTTGACGACAACACCGACCTCAGCGACACTGTGGTGGGCGATGTGTATGTGACAGTGGGCGAAGACGACGGCTACGACAGCTCCGACGGCAGCATCGTGCTCAATTCGTCGATGACCGACGACGAGGCTGACGCTATCGGCGGCATGGCTCCGGGCGTTACCGACCTCAGCAACCGCTTCAACGGCATGGTTGTGATGGTGGCTGCCGGCGAAGGCACAGTGAGCGTGAACTGCCTCACCATCGGCTCGCGCCAAGTGGCTGTGAAGATTGGCGAGGCTGAGCCTCAGCTCTTCACCAAGGACGAGAAAGGCGCAGTGACAGTGGAATACAACGTCACCGCCGACACCTACATCTACATCTATGGCGTCGATACCGCAGCTTCGGCTCCTGCACTCTTAAAGACACGCACACAAGCTGCTGCCGGTGATAACTGCGTGAAGCTCTACTCAATCACCGTCAATCCCAAGCCAAGCGGCATTGAGAGCATTGAGGACAAAGCCTCCAAGGCTCCAATCACCGACTACTACACTATCGACGGCGTGCGCGTAGCCCGTCCCGACATCCCGGGCATCTACATCATCCGCCGTGCCGACGGCACCACCGCCAAAGCCGCAATAAAGTAAGGCTGCTTTAAATCATTAGATAAAAACCAACTTCACCCGACACATTCCGGCTTTCGCAGCCGGGGAATGTGTCGGGTGCTTTTTTCCTCAAGGCGAAAAAAGCGGGGAAGAAGTGTGTTTTTTCGGATAGTTTTAATAAATTTGCAGCACATTTGCCGCTCGGGGCTTTGTTGCCTCTCGCTGCATCACAAAAATTTTTCGGGCTATGAAATACTCTATCAAGGAAATTGCACAAATCCTCCACATCCTGCCGTCGGCGCTTGGCGACGACAAAGCCTTTGTGAGCTATCTGCTCACCGATTCGCGTTCGCTCACTTTCCCCGACGA
>JBJFEF010000300.1:0-4758 GCA_051890435.1 Muribaculaceae bacterium | reverse complement strand
TTGAGCCACATGAAACCGAAAATCACCGCTCCCATGAGCAACATTCCGGTAATCGTGTTTTTGTCCATTCTTTGTTGTTCTAAGTTATTTGTTAATCAATTTCTTTGTTTTTCAGTCGTGTCAGAGCGTGGAGATGCGCCCCTTATTTCTTGTTCTCAATGGCGGCGCGGATAAAGTCCATAAAGAGCGGATTGGGATTGAGCACCGTGCTGCTATATTCGGGGTGATATTGTGTTCCCACAAACCACTTCTTGCCCTCAAGCTCAACTACCTCGACAAGGTGAGTCTCGGGATTCTCGCCCACGCACTTCATTCCGGCGCGCTCGAATTGCTCGCGGTAGTCGTTGTTGAACTCGAAGCGGTGACGGTGACGCTCCTCCACCACAGTGGCTCCATACGCCTTGGCAGGAGTAGAACCTGCCACGAGCTTGCAGCTGTAGGCACCGAGGCGCATTGTTCCGCCCATATTGGAGATGCTCTTCTGTTCCTCCATGAGGTCAATCACATTATATGGCGTCTTGGTGTCCATCTCGGTGCTGTTGGCTTCGGCAAGGCCGAGCACGTTGCGGGCAAACTCTATGACCATGCACTGCATGCCGAGGCAAATGCCGAAGGTGGGCACATCGTGCTCACGGCACCACTTGAGAGCAACAAACTTGCCCTCGATGCCGCGCTGGCCGAAGCCCGGAGCGATAATCACGCCGTCCATTTCGCTGAGCTGCTGCTCCACATTGCCATCGTTGAGCTTCTCCGAGCTGATGTAGCGCAGGTCGAGCTTGTGGTCGTGATAAGTGGCAGCCTGGAAGAGCGACTCGTTGATTGATTTGTAGGCATCCTGAAGCTCAACATACTTGCCCACCAGACCTATTTTCACCACCTCTTTGGCGCCATGCAGATGCTCGAGGAATTTGTTCCACTTGCTCATGTCGGGCTCGCCCGAGAAAGGAGTGTTGGTCTTGCGCAGCACAATCTCGTCGAGGTGCTGGCTGTGCATCGTCAAAGGCACCTCATAGATAGTAGGCACGTCGATCGACTGGATAACGGCATCGACCGACACGTTGCAGAACAGCGCCACCTTGCGCAGAATCGATGCCGGGATTTCCTTTTCGGTGCGCAGCACAAGGATGTCGGGCTGGATACCCACCTCTTGCAGCTGCTTCACCGAGTGCTGCGTGGGCTTTGTCTTCAGCTCCTTGGCAGCCTTGATGAAAGGCACATAGGTGAGATGCACGCAGATGCAGTTTTGTCCAAGCTCCCAGCGCAGCTGTCGCACAGCCTCAAGGAAAGGCAACGACTCGATGTCGCCCACAGTTCCGCCAATCTCGGTAATCACAAAGTCATACTTTCCGGTATTGCCCAGCAACTTCACGTTGCGCTTGATTTCGTCGGTGATATGAGGAATAATCTGCACCGTCTTGCCGAGATAGTCGCCACGGCGTTCCTTGTCGATAACGCTCTGATAGATGCGACCGGTGGTAATGTTGTTGGCACGCGAGGTGTGAATGTTGGTGAAGCGCTCATAGTGGCCGAGGTCGAGGTCGGCCTCGTGTCCGTCAACTGTCACATAACATTCGCCGTGCTCGTAGGGGTTAAGCGTTCCCGGGTCAATGTTGATGTAGGGGTCAAACTTTTGAATGGTTACTTTATAACCGCGCGAAAGCAACAATCGCGCCAACGATGACGAAATGATGCCCTTGCCAAGGGACGAAACCACTCCGCCGGTAACAAAAATATACTTCGTATCCACCTTAGTTAAGTTTTTATTTACAATTTTAAACTGCAAAGGTATCAAAAATCCGCGAGATTTCACACGTCAGTCCCAAGAAAATAAGCCTCCGCCCTCGGTTTTTTCAGATTTTTTGCGAATCAATCTCCCTCTATCGCAAATCATCACGCCTCAGGCAGTGTGAGCTTTCGGATATTGGTGGCAATCCCGCCAAATTCAGCCCCGTCATACACCACTATCGATGATTCTACTTCGGGCAGCAACTGAGCCACATGGCGCATATTAGAGGTAAACTCCGTCTTGAATGTGCTTGCAGCCTTTATTTCATACAAATGCAACCTACCACCTACCGAGAGCACAACATCAACTTCTTTGCCTGCCGATTCGCGATAGAAATACAGGTTGGGATCACGAGCCAGATTAAATTGCTGCTTCATCATCTCACCAATAGCAAGATTCTCAAATATTGCCCCACGCAGCGGGTGCTTCACGAGCTGTGATGGCTGTTCTATGCCAAGCAAGTAGCACAGCAAACCGGTGTCATGAAAATACACCTTTGGCATTTTTGTAAGCCGCTTGCCAAAATTGGCATAATAGGGCGATATGTTGAAAGTGATGTAGGAAGTATCCAGTATCGACAGCCAATCCTTTATAGTGGTCGATGCCACTCCCACCTCCTTTGCCATCGATGAGCAATTAAGCTCCGATCCGGCACGTGTTGCAAGCAGATGCACAAACTTGTCGAAATTCAATATGTTCTTCACATTCATCAACTGGCGCACGTCGCGCTCCACATAGGTCCGATAATAGTTGTAGTAGAAGAACTGGGGCGGAATCTCTCCGGCAATTACCCCGGGGTATTGCCCTTGAAACAAAATATCCTCTATCGCATGTAAATCTACCCGAGAGCCAATTTCCTTCAGTGACAACGGCAACAGTGTGAACATTGCCACCCTTCCGGCAAGCGATTGAGTTATTGTGCGCATCAGCGTGAAATTACAGCTTCCGGTGATTATGTATCGTAATTTCGGGTTGGTGTCCACCCGAACCTGTATGGCTGAAAGCAAATCAGGCACATTCTGCGCCTCATCGATAATCAGAGGGTTGCCATGTTGCTGAAGAAATCGCTCCGGGTCGGCTACAGCAAAGGCACGCGACGACAAATCTTCAAGATTCACATACTCATAATCGGGAAACAGGTGTTTACACAGGTATGTCTTACCCGACTGTCGTGGACCGGTAACTAAAAGTACAGGAAAATATTTTAATGCCTCTCTGATTTTTGAGGATATGAATCTATGAATATTTTGTGTCATAGTTTGCGAAATTTAAGTGTTGCAGGCTAAATTTGCACAAAAATATCACTAATTTCCCATTCTACAAAGCCTTTTCCCCCAAAAATAATATATTAATGATGTTTTTTCACTTTTATGGTGTTTCTCCATAGCTTACTTGATGTCGTTGATTTGGAGAGTGCTTTCTATAGCAATAGCGCTGCAATGATTGAAATTTTAGTGTTATAGTTTATGAAAATTTAGTGTTGTAGGCTGAATTTGCATAGAAATGGTGCTTACAATGCCTTTTCGCTGCAGTTGCTTCCAATCGCATGGCTTCTTTCCGCGAAAATTCAAGAGTCATGGGCTATGGCCTATGGAATTATGCTGAAAACGTCGATAGTGTTGCTCCCGCAGGCTTTGTGCGATAGAAGTGACACTGATTCGGCTGGGAGTGTGGGGGCCTTGATGCCGCTGCCGAGGGTGATAGGGGCGGTCTCGATGCGCACTTCGTCGTAGAGGCGAGCGTCGATAAAGCTCTGAAGCACAGCAGCTCCGCCTTCCACCATTAGCGACGTTATGCCACGGTGATAGAGGTCGGCAAGCACGGTGTGAAGATCGGAGGAGTAGATGAGGGTGGGCAGCCCATCGGTGAGTAGCTTGGCATCGGGCGGAACAGGTGAGTGTCCGGCAAGGACCACACGGAGCGGCTGCCGGCGCACACTCCAGCCACGCACGGTGAGCGAAGGATTATCGAGAGCTACAGTGTTGGCTCCCACCAAGATAGCATCTACCCCGGCACGCTCACGATGCATCCACACGGCAGTGATAGGAGTGGAAAACTTCACCGGCTCTCCCACCGTGGCAGCAGTGCTCTGCCCTGCCTCATCAGGAGCGAGGCATCGAGGAGCATCGATAAACCCGTCGGAGCTTTGAGCCCACTTCAGCAGCACCCAAGGGCGCCCCAGAGAGTGAGCAGTGATGAAGCGGCGGTTGATGTGGCGACATTCAGCCTCAAGCACACCCTCGGTCACCTCAATTCCGGCATCGCGAAGCATGGCAATGCCACGTCCGCTCACTTTTGCAAACGGGTCGCGCACGCCTACCACCACTCGGCCGAATCCGCAGTCGATCAGCAACTTGGCGCAAGGTGGAGTCTTGCCATAGTGCGAGCAAGGCTCGAGCGTAACATATATGGTGGCACCACGCAGCAGCGAGCGGTCGGTCACCGAAGCCACAGCATTCACCTCGGCATGCCCTTCGCCATAGCAGCGATGATAGCCCTCACCGATAATTCTGCCATCAGCCACAATCACCGCCCCCACCATAGGGTTAGGCGACACATTACCCTCACCGAGCGCAGCAAGCTGCAGCGCCCGGCGCATATATCGTTCATCGTCGGTCAATTTTCCTGTCTTCATGATGCAAAGTTACAGCTTCTACGCCAAAAGGAGCAGTTTTTTTGGGAGAAAAATTTGGAGAATGAGAAAAAATGCCTAACTTTGCATCGCTTTGCGCATGTGGCGTAATTGGTAGCCGCGCTAGACTTAGGATCTAGTTCCTGACGGAGTGGGGGTTCGAGTCCCTTCATGCGCACTGTTTGAAACCTCCAATCATTGTTTGTTGCAGTGATTGGAGTTTTTTATATCACTTGAATCCAAGGCACAAGTTGCCTACTGCTATATAATACACTCGACATAAAACAATTACACTCATGGGAATTGGTAGACACACTATAACGGCGGCAGCAGCCGCACT
>JBJFEF010000299.1:0-4787 GCA_051890435.1 Muribaculaceae bacterium | reverse complement strand
CCCGATATATTGATAAGAATCAATTCAGTTTCCGATTTCTCAGTAGTGCTCATATTTATGATTATTAGTCAGTTTCTTCGTTCCTATATTCCAGATCCCTTCAAAGCGGCAGCGTTTCACAGCGCAATGAAGGCGCAAGAATCCACTTTGCGCCTCCAAAATTACAAATTATCCCCCACATATCCACATTCCCGCCCATTATTTTTCCACGGCAACGATTACATTAAAGCATCTTTCAGCTGATTTAATGCACGTTGTAGCACACTTCGCTGTGTGCCTACGTTCAAGCGCATGAATCCATGACCTCTGCCACCGGTTGCTTCTCCGTCGAAGAATATTTCTCCATCGTTAAGGGCAAGATGAGCCTTATCCACAAACAAATCGAGCAGCTCATCGTGATTAAGTCCCAACCGGCGGCAATCAAGCCATACCAGGAATGACGCCTGCGGCCTTATAGGGCGTATCTGCGGAATGTTTTTAGCAAAAAAGTCAATCACAAAATCAACGTTTCCCTCCACATAGCGAAGCATTTGTCGGCGCCATTCTTCCCCGTTGCGGAAAGCTGCAATGGTAGCAATTGGGGCAAAAAGCGTCGGCTCATTCAGCTCATTCACTTGCAGCCATGAGCAGAATCGGTTGCGTATCTCCTCATTCGGAATAATTGAGAATGACGACATCAGTCCGGCAATGTTGAAAGTCTTTGTCGGTGCCATAAACGTGATGCTGCACTCGGCTGCCGTCTTGCTTACCGTAGCAAACGGAATGTGACGAATACCCCACAGTGCAAGGTCGCAGTGTATTTCATCGCTTATCACTATGATTCCGTGCTCTTTGCAGAATTCAGCCAGTCGGGTCAGCGTAGGCTTGTCCCAGCATATTCCCGCAGGATTGTGGGGGTTGCTCATAATGAGCAGTCGCACCTTGCCGCTTCCTTTCGCATTGAAGTCCTCAACCACAGTCTTCAGATTCTCAAAGTCCATCTCATATCCGCCGTCAGGCTTCTCACGAAGTGGGTTTTTCACCAACTGCCTGCCGTTTCCCTCGGTAGTGAGGCGGAATGGGTGATACACCGGTGGCTGTATCACCACCGCATCATCCTTGTCGCAAAACACATTTATTGCTATGCCTATGCCGCGCACTATGCCGGGCACAAACGAGAGCCAATCACGGTCGATGCTCCAGCCATGATGGTCGCGTACCCAGTCGATTACGCTGGGCCAAAAATCTTCCGGTTCAACTGTATAACCAAAGAGCGAATGGTCGAGGCGCTTGCGTAGCGCATCGGTTATGAACTGTGGCGTTTCCCAGTCCATATCAGCCACCCACAGTGGCAGCAAGTCGCTGCGTCCCCATCGGGGCAGCAGTGCCTCATGCTTCAAGTCACCGCTTCCCGAGCGATCTACCGGTTTGTCGAAATCGTATGTCATAAGAGTGCTTGTTTTATATCTTCAACAATATCATCAGTGTCCTCCAAACCTATACTAAGGCGTATGGTGGTGGGGAATAGGCTGCATGAGGGGTCATATACCCTCCTATATTGAAAAGCAGCTCGTTGCGTATTCGGTTGTTCACCTCCGGGAAAGTTCCATAGTCGATTACGAGCCCGCCAAGCGAAGTTGCGCCTCCACTAATATACTTGGTGCTGCTCACCACCTCCACATCAACGCCCAGGTCACCTGCGCGGAACTCTGTGAACGGTATCATCGTGGTGTCGGCTCTGCCGTCGGGCATCACAATATTGCTCCCATCGAGGTCGAAGTGGGCAGCATTCTTGTAGTTGGCATTTGCCATCACCTGATCGGCAGTGTTGAATTTCTTAATCATAATCTAAATTTCCCTATCCGTAAACTTGCTTCTATATGTCATCTATGCCATCGTTCAGTATTTACCGACAGCATACGCTTTTTTCTTGTCACCGACAGCACGGAGCTGTCAGGGCGCTGTGGGCGTTACAGCGGATAATTCTCGAAGTCGTAGAGCACGGTCGAGAGATAGCGCTCGCCGGTGTCGGGGAGCAATGCCACTATCTTCTTGCCCTTGTTCTCGGGGCGCTTGGCAAGCAACAAGGCTCCTGCCACCGATGCTCCCGACGAGATGCCCACAAGCAATCCCTCGGTGCGGGCAAGCTCTCGCGATGTACGAATGGCATCGTCGCTGTCGATGTCGAGCACCTCATCTATAACTGTGCTATTATATGTGGCGGGCACAAATCCTGCTCCTATTCCCTGAATCTTGTGCGCTCCGCTTGGCTTGCCATTGAGCACTGCCGACGTCGATGGCTCCACGGCATAAATCTTCACATCGGGATTTTGCTCCTTCAGATATTTGCCCACACCACTCACGGTGCCGCCGGTGCCCACACCTGCAACAAATATATCCACTTTCCCATCGGTCTGCTGCCATATTTCCGGACCGGTGGTTGCATAGTGCTTTGCCGGGTTGGCTGCATTCTCAAATTGCTGCAATATCACCGCTCCGGGTATGCTGTCGCGCAGCTCCTCGGCAGCCTTAATTGCGCCCTTCATTCCGTCCTTGCCGGGAGTGAGTCGCACCTCGGCTCCATAGGCTTTCACCAAGTTGCGGCGCTCCACGCTCATAGTCTCGGGCATGGTGAGGATAAGGTGATAACCCTTCACTGCACTCACCAGCGCCAATCCCACACCGGTGTTGCCCGACGTAGGCTCTATGATAGTGGCTCCGGGCTTCAATATGCCCTTCTGCTCGGCATCTTCAATCATGGCAAGTGCTATGCGGTCTTTCACCGACCCTCCGGGATTAAAATATTCCACCTTCACCACAATGGGTGTGTCAATGCCTTGTGCTTTCGAAAATTTCCCTATTTCAAGCAACGGAGTCTTACCTATAAGCTCTGTAAGTGTGTTTGCTATTTGTGCCATAATTCTTTTCTCCTTTCTTAATTCGTGTATTATACTTTTCGTTAATTCTTTCGTGCTGCAAATTTACATCATATAGTTGTTCTTTCCAATAGTATCGCATAAATATGGAAATTTATTCTGTTTCATTGCATTAAAAAGAATAATTTCCCACAATCAATCTCCTTTTTAGTTATTTTATGAATATATTTTCTTCCACCCTCCCCAATCACACAACAACCACAGCGCCACAATTCCCTCCAAGCCTCCCTCCACCCTTAAAAAAGAACTAAAATATGATTTATTTCGGGCAAAAACTTGATATTTTCAACTGTTTTTGCCCGAAATAAATCTTCCCGGAATAATACAATGACTTAAAAATCACCCGCTCTTCGCGATTATTTTTCGCGATTTTTGGGCTGTGATGCGTGAGGCTTGGATTTTTTTTGCTAAATTTGCAACTTATAGGGGCATTGCCTCCCTTTTGTAGGAGGCAATGACTACCGATTACGCCAAATTGATATATAGCACTCATTTTTCCATGGAAAAGGATTTTGACGACGAAATTGAAGAGATAGGCGGTGAAGCGCACTCCTCCTATCAAGTACCTAAAGATAAGCGCCTGCAATTGTCGGGAATGTACCAGAACTGGTTTCTCGACTACGCTTCTTATGTAATTCTCGAGCGTGCCGTCCCTCACATTGAGGACGGTCTGAAGCCTGTGCAGCGTCGCATTCTTCACTCTATGAAGGAACTCGACGACGGCCGATTCAATAAGGTTGCTAACATCGTGGGTAACACCATGCAATATCACCCTCACGGCGACGCTTCAATCAAGGACGCTATCGTGCAGCTCGGTCAGAAGGAAATGCTCATCGAGACTCAGGGTAACTGGGGTAACGTGCTCACCGGCGACCGCGCCGCTGCCGGCCGTTACATCGAGGCGCGTCTTTCCGACTTTGCCCTCGATGTGGTGTATAGCCCGAAAATCACCGACTGGACTCTCTCCTACGACGGCCGCAAGCAGGAGCCTGTCACCCTCCCGGTGAAGTTCCCGCTCCTCCTCGCTCAAGGTGCCGAGGGTATCGCTGTGGGTCTGTCGTGCAAAATTCTTCCGCACAATTTCAATGAACTTCTCGATGCTGCCGTGGCTTATCTGCGCGGCGAGGAGTTCAAGCTCTATCCCGACTTCCAAGCAACAGGTGGATACATCGACGTGAGCCGCTACAACGACGGCGAGCGTGGCGGACAAGTGCGCGTGCGTGCCAAAATCGAGAAACGCGACAACAAGACGCTCGTAATCAACGACCTCCCCTACGGAAAGAACACTTCCACTCTCATCGATTCCATTCTCAAAGCGCAAGAGAAGGGCAAAATCAAAATACGCAAAATCGACGACAACACCTCCGATAAAGCCGAAATCATCGTTTATCTACAAGCCGGAACTTCGAGCGACAAGATGATTGATGCGCTCTATGCCTTCACCGACTGCGAGACGAGCATCTCGCCCAACTGCTGCGTAATCAAGGACCACAAGCCCCACTTCCTCACCGTGAGCGATGTGCTGCGCTATGGCGTTGACCGCACCAAGGAGATGCTTCGCCAAGAGCTTGAAATCAAGCGCGGCGAGGACATGGAGTCGCTCCTCTTTGCATCGCTCGAGAAGATTTTCATCGAGGAGCGCATCTACAAGGACCGCGAGTATGAGCAGAGCCGCTCAACCGATGAGGCTGTTGCTCACATCGACAGCCGATTGGAGCCGTTCAAGCCCTCTTTCTACCGCGAAATCACACGCGACGATATTCTCCGCCTCATGGAAATCAAGATGAAGCGCATCATCCGCTTCAATAGCGATGCCGCCGACAACTACATCGCCACCCTCAAGGAGCGCATCGCCGACATCGACTACAAGCT
>JBJFEF010000298.1:3424-4834 GCA_051890435.1 Muribaculaceae bacterium | reverse complement strand
CACGCTGTGAGCACGAGCAGCGACATGATTAATATGTAGAAATCTCTTTTCATAGCTAAATCGTTCCACTGGTTGAATAATCGTCCCACTCAACAATCTGCGGCGTTTCGAGCGTGAGCGAAACACCATCAACAGTGAGCTTCACTATATGCTTGTAACCTGCCTCCCCGGCGTGCTCGCCAGGGAGTGTGACGTGCGCGTCATAGTCGGTGCCGTCGAGCACAAGCGTGATGTCAAACTCCTTCACCCCAGCCTCAAACATGATGTCGAAGGGATAAATCTGATATTCCGTTGTAGGGTTCAGCGAATAGGAGGCTGTGAGCGACACCTTTGGCAGGGTGTA
The DNA here is from genome assembly GCA_051890435.1 of Muribaculaceae bacterium. Lineage (GTDB taxonomy): Bacteria > Bacteroidota > Bacteroidia > Bacteroidales > Muribaculaceae > CALZFJ01. The sequence goes on along the minus strand of JBJFEF010000298.1, from coordinate 4,491 downwards.
ATCAAACGTCAGAACGCCGGTGACAATATCGAGCGTGCACACATTGTATAGACCGTTGATGCTTATGCGGTCGATTTTCACCGTAGAGGGCACACTCGCAGTGCGACGCACCGAGAAAATCACGCGTTGCAGACGGTGCGAGAATTGGAAGTTGGGCTGCTCCTGCTTCGACGGATCTACGTGCTTGAGGATTCCTTCTTCGTTCTTGCTCCACATCACATCTTCGCGTCCTGTGATGGTGTAAGTCACCTTCGGATGCTCGGTGGCGCTTCCCTCGACGTAGGTGCAATGAATCATCGGCGAAAAGGCGTAGAAATAAGTGCGGTAGTCGAGCGGATAATATTTCCACTCGTCGAACTCGTAGGTACCCTTGTCGTTGCAGTTCACAGCCGAGAAATTCAGTCGTGAATTGGCGGACCAACTCGTAGGAATCTCATCTCCACCGAGATAAGCCGTCACGCCGAAAATCTTGGTGGTGCTCGGCGTGAAAGTGGTGCCGTTCACCGGACCCTCAAAGTCAGCACGCGACAGTTGCGCCGACACAATCGACGCAGTGGGCACAATGGGCACATCGGAGTAGCGCACCTCGTCGGCAGCAGGCATAGTGGGAGCATCCTCGCCGCAAGCAGCGAAGAAAGGCAGCACCACAAGCCACCACGCCCTATATTTCAACCATTTCACCATTATATTTTCCGTTTTCGTTTATTTTTTCATTCATATTTAGGTTTCGAGGCCGATTCATTCGTGCCTTGTCGCTTCGGTCGCACCAAGGCGCGACCCTACAGGTCCTTACCTCTTACCTATTTCCTGTTTCCTGTCTCCTATTTCCTGTTTCCTATTTCGCGTTTACGTCAAAATATATTCACCCCCATCAGCCTCAATCCAATCGGTCACTTTCGTGCTCCACACACTCACGTTGTTCGACTTTATTGAGAGATAGAAGCGGTAGTATTTTCCCGGCTCAATAGCAATCGGCTCGATGGGGAACGTCTTGCTGTAAATCGCCGGCGCACCCTCCACAAACGACACACGCATCTCGCTGAGCGTCTGCCCCGGAACCACAATCA
>JBJFEF010000298.1:0-3324 GCA_051890435.1 Muribaculaceae bacterium | reverse complement strand
AGCTAATATGTTGTTTGTTTTTTTCATAATTTGAGACTGTGAGGGCGGTCAGACCCTCACAGCCGAAGCGTGATTATTTAGACATTTTTCATGGCCAAAATTAAATAGCAACATCAGTGCTTGAAGCGACCCAATCGGTTACCTCAGGTGCAATCTCTATCTCGTTGAATGTGATAGTGATGTTGTAAACATATTTCTTGCCCATCTCCCACTTGTCGAAGCGGTTCAACGGATACTCGTATGTCGCAGTTTGTGGGTCAAAAGCCTGAGTTGTCGAAGTCAGAGTGTATTCAAACTTGAGCGCAGTCTGGTTCTGCTCAGGAATAATTGCACCGAAAGTGTAAGCGGTTGTTTCGAGGTCTTTAGCAGTAAAGCTCTCTACGTCATAGTCAGCTGCTCTTACTACTTCAAAGTCCCAAGCAGCCTTTGCACCAGCGTATGTGGTGTTATCAACGACAACCTTACCGCCCTTATAGAGGCTTGCAAGCTGGAATGAGTTCAAAGTAACCTTTGCACCGGTCAAATCATCAGCGAGTTTCACATTGAATACCACCCATGCACCTGTGTGCTTGAATGTCATAGAAACAGTTGCATAATCTTTCTCTTTTGCTTGCTCACCGCTTGCATAGAGCAAGTCGATATACGGAGTTGTACCACTCTGACTTTGATTATAGAATCCATCATTAAGAGTAAACTCAACTTTATCTGCATACTTGTCGCCCCAAGCTGCAGTTACATCACCGGTGGCAGCATAAGCCAAGAAGCTTGTAACGCCATTTACCGGCCAATATTTGCCAGCCTTCCAAGTATTTCCGTTTGCGTCTTTGCTAAACTCAACTCCTTCAAAATACTTTCCACTCACTGAGTTGTAAGCCGAAACATAGATTTTTTGGTTCTCACCAAATGATGTACCTTCAATCGGGGCACGCGATTTGTCGGTTGCTACGTTGAAAGCGATCTCTTTCTGAGCCTGAGGAGCCTCAATGTCCTCGCTCTTCGAGCACGATGCAAGTGTTGCAAGTGCCACGCACGATAGTAAGAATAATTTCTTCATTTCACACAGTTTAAATTGTTAATATTATTTTGTTTGTTGTTTTCATATATCCACGTCTTTGTGTTCCTCATCCCAGTCGGAAATGTCGGGGTCGAAGCCTCCCTGTCCGCTTCCCGGCTCGGGAACGTCGATTTCATCGCCCACGATAATCTCATGCCCCGTGTTGTCGGGGTTGTCGAACTGGTCGGTAACGTCATATACATATTCCCTTTCATCGCCGGTGGAATTTGACACCACTATGGTGAGAAACACATCGTTGGTGGCATTGGGAAACTTGCCGAAGGTGTTAAACACCGTCACGAGTTCGCCGGCTGCCTTGTCGGGATAGCAATCGATGCTGATTACCACCTGGTCCATAATGTAGCGGTTGTCCCACAAGCACTTGGCTCGTGCCTGACCGGTGATGTATGCTTTTGCCGACACCACATCTTCGATATTCTTTATCTTCGTGGCGCGGAAAATGTAGGTCTCAATCAGCGTTGAAGCCTCGGCATAGACCTCAATGGTTTCGTCAACCACCGACTGTTCGGGAATCACCAGCGCATCGCGGCGTGCCACATAGAGGTGGTCGGGCTCGCGTATCACCGGAGCCTCGGTCATCGGCATGTCCTTGCCCTCAGCCTTCGACTGCGGAACATAGCGGCTGCCTATCTGATCGGTAAAGGCATAAATCGAGCCGCGGCTGTTCACTCGCTCAATGCGGGTATAGTCGGTGTCGATGTTATATACCAGCACGTCATATACGCCCGGAGCCACATCTATATAACCGCCCTCTGCCGGCACAAAAGCCGTTGTGACCAGGTTGTGGGTCTCAGCGTCGTAGAAATTCACCTGCATCCGCTCGGGCATCTTGCCCGTAATCTTCGCATTGAGGTTTTCGGGCAGTCCCCGCGACGTAATGTCGCCGGGAAGGTCAATATCGGCATGGATGTGGATATTCAGCTTCAGATACACTCCCGACTCGGCATCATACAGGGGGATGCGGCGGCAGGAGAGGGCGCACAGGGCGCATATGAGGATAAGCATCATCTTTTTCATAGCTCCACCTCCTCCTTTCTTACTTTTTTGTAGAAGGGCAGCACGAGCGAGATGCCCACCTTCGTCGGTCCAAACCAATTGAAATTCTTGTTGATGCCGGTGCGGAAGGCGTGTCCGCCCTCGCTATACACACGGTATTTTCGTGCTCCCGAGTGAATGTAGCCCACTCCGACCGTAAACTCCAGTCGCCAAAGCTTTTTGTGTCCTATGCGGATGGAATAGACGTAGTCCAAACCCACGTTATAAAACTCTCCCTGGTGACCTTTATAGTTGTGCCCTATGTCGTAGTAGCCATAATATCCGTAGGCTCCGATGGCGTGACCCGAGAGACGGTATTGCCAATTGTCTTCACCGTCAGCATGTTTGCTGCCAAGCCAATAGTGCACATCAGCACCGCCCATAAGAAGCTCAAAGCAGCTCTTCATCTCTGTGCTCTTGTGCCATTTACGCCATAGCCAGGGATAATACCAGTCGGCTCCCACGCTCCAGCGGTTGCCGAGAGGCACCTCAATGCCGGCATTGAGCAGCGGCAGCAAGAGGTTGCTACGCAGCGCCACCACCATCTTGCGGCGATAAGGCAAGGTGTCTTCCTCCGCTATCGGGGTGCTTGGAGCTTCTTCGGCAGCTATATATATGGTGTCGCGCTGAAAAACGGTATCACGCAACACTAACACGCGCTCAATGCCTCCGGTTTCGGGCAACTCGGCTTTCTTCGAGCGCACATAGCACACCACCGATGTTGATGCCAAGCGCATCTCGGGAAACACATTTTGCAGCATCCACTGCCAATGCGTTCCTTTATCCAGAGATTTAAGCGTTGCAAATACTTCCTTTGCCGGCATATGGCGGCTGTTAACGATAAGATTTATCAAAGTGTCACGATGTGGATAGTCCGACTTATCCAGAAGTTTCACCAACTTCTCCCTATCCACTCCAAGCGAGTATGCTTTAACCAATTCCGGGTCAATGCTTGTTTTGCTCAGTAAGTGGTTACGGATTTCCTTGGCGCGACGCAATGCCAATGTAACGTTCTGTGCCGTCGAGCCTTCGGGTGAAGCGCTTCCTTCCACATTCACTGCCACTATCTCGCAATCTGTCCGATTGGCAATCTTGCCTAATGTATCCGACAGACGCTCCATCTGCTTGCCGTTATCAGAATACAGCAAGTCAAGTACCGATTTACCTTGCCTGAAGCTGAACTTGTAAAGCAAAGTATCAGTGACCTCAGTTTG
>JBJFEF010000297.1:1752-4842 GCA_051890435.1 Muribaculaceae bacterium | reverse complement strand
AAAAACAATCAAGCAAGCTTGTTGTTTTTCCGCTCGTTTGTTGTAACTTTGCACCCAGATTGTTACTATGAATTATGAAACGCATTGTTTGTTACATATTAGTTGCACTGTCCGCTTTTACTATTGGCGCAAAAGACGACAAGGAGTTTGCTGAAGCCTCTTTCAAAAGCACCGTTGCCGACCTTGGCTTCATTCGCGAGGAAAAAGGCATCGCACATTGCGAATTTCAACTGACCAACACCGGAAACTCGCCTCTCATCATCATCGAGGCTAAAGCTTCGTGCGGATGCACTAATCCCGAATTTCCCACACGACCCATCGCTCCCGGCAAATCGGCTAAAATCAAGGTGAAATTCAACCCTTCGGGCGGCTCCGGCGGTTTCCGTAAGACTATCATCGTGAAAACCAACGGTCGCGAAAAACGCACTTCGCTCTACATCGAAGGCTCTATTATTCCACGAAAATAACTGCTATGTCACTACGCTCATTCTCACTCCTGTCGCTCGGCATTGCATTCCTCAGCGCAATGGCAACGGTGCCTCCTCAGAGCGCCACATGGCTCGAACGCTCCCACAACTTCGGCGTCATCGACGAGGACGGCGGCAAGGTGGCTTGCTCAATGCGTCTTGCCAATACCACCGATTCTGCCATCTCCATTCTCGAGGTTCGCGCCACTTGTGGCTGCACTGCCGTGCACTATCCCAAGCAGCCCATCGAGCCGGGCGACACCGCTGTTCTCACGCTGGTGTTCAACCCACACGGTCGCCCGGGGCGCTTCTCCAAGGGTGTCACGGTGCGCCTCTCGGGCCTCCCATCTCGCACATCGCTCACTGTGGAGGGAACTGTGCGTGCTTCACAATACACTCTCAACAGCCGATACCCCTCTCTTGCCGGACCGCTTCGCCTTGTCAATCACATTGTCGCCATCGGCGAGGTGGCTAAGGATGGCTCGCGAAATGGCATTCTCTCTGCCTACAATGCCTCTCCCGACACTCTGCGCCTCGAAGCAATCGATGTTCCCGACCCGCTGTGTGTGCAATTCTCTCACCCTATTCTGCCTCCGGGCGAAGAATGTAGGATTATGATGTTGTTCGACGCTTCAAAGTGCACCGACTGCATTGGCGTCACCGAACTGCCGCTGAAAATCTCAGCCACGCCCATCAATCCCGGCGAAGGCTCCACCATGAGTATTGCGCGCATCACTGTGGTGGCTAATGTGCGCGAGCACCTCAGCACCGATTTTTCGGCTTTTTAACCCTCACCGCTTGATTTTACCACAAAATTTAGGTAACTTCGCACTTACTATTAACTCTACACTCAATATTCTATATATGGAACACCCTGAAAACGACGAACAATATGCCGGACTTACGGTGAACAAGGGCATCGCCCAACCGCCTATCGTGAACCCCTACTTGAAGCCTCGTCCTCGCAGGCGCCTGCTCTCGGCTGCCGAATATGTCGAGGGCATTCTCAAGGGCAACATCACCGTGCTCGGACAAGCTGTAACCCTCGTTGAAAGCATGAATCCCGACCACTACGCCCTCGCGCAGGAGGTTATCGAGAAGTGTCTGCCTCACGCAGGTCGCTCGGTGCGCATCGGCATCACCGGTGTGCCCGGTGCCGGAAAAAGCACCTCTATCGACGCATTCGGCTTGCACGTGCTCAAAGATGGTGGCAAACTCGCAGTGCTTGCCATCGACCCCAGCAGCGAGCGCTCTAATGGCAGCATTCTCGGCGACAAGACGCGCATGGAGAAGCTCTCGGTTCACCCCGATGCTTTCATTCGCCCCAGCCCCTCGGCAGGCTCGCTCGGCGGCGTGGCTCGAAAGACGCGTGAAACCATTGTGCTCTGCGAAGCTGCCGGATTCGATAAAATTTTCGTCGAAACCGTGGGTGTGGGTCAGAGCGAAACAGCCGTTCACTCTATGGTCGATTTCTTCCTCCTCATTCAGCTTGCCGGCACCGGCGACGAGCTCCAGGGCATAAAGCGCGGCATCATGGAAATGGCTGATGGTATTGTTATCAACAAAGCCGATGGCGACAACATCGACCGCGCCCGCCTCGCTCAGGCTCAATTCCGCAACGCCCTTCACCTCTTCCCGCTGCCTCCAAGCGGCTGGACTCCCGAAGTGCTCACCTATTCGGGCTACTACGAGATTGGAATCCCCGAAGTGTGGGATATGATTTATCGCTATTTCGACTTCGTAAAGAAAAACGGCTACTTCGAGGAGAAGCGCCGTCAGCAAGAGAAATACTGGATGTATGAGTCGATTAATGAGCACCTCAAAGCGCATTTCTACAACAATCCTGTCATCGAAGAGATGCTTGCAGCCAAGCAGAAGCTCGTGCTCGAAGCCAAGCAAAGCTCTTTCATGGCGGCTGCCGATGTGCTCAACTACTACTTCAGCAACAAATAGATTCGAGCCACGTGCCGTGGGCATATGGATATACTAAAGCCCCACACAGTCAGTTCACTCGTCACTGACTGTGTGGGGTAATTGTTGATGTGGCTGCAATTATATGCTGCCAAGGAGCGACTGCGCAAAGCGGTAGCTGCCATCATCGGGTCGCACCACACACTGCACCTTCTCCACCGCTGGTTTCGTTGCCTTAGGCACCGAATAGAGCCTCAGTGTGCCTCCACGGTCGGCAATCGCAACGGGATGTTCAGTGGTGCCGCGTAGCCACTCCACGCTCTGCCTCATGTCGGCTGCCGATCCCGCCTCATGCACCGTGGTAGCGTCGCGCTTCCACCCGTTCATGCGCACTGCCAGCACCCTCACGCACCTTGCAGGAAGCTCCAATTTCACCCCACCATCAGCCGAATAAGTGGCAGAGCAATCTGCCCTCACATCCTCCTGCGGAAGCAATTCAGGCGGTGCCGTCATCAGCAAATTGGCATACCATGCCCTCATCTCATCGAGCAACAGTGCATCAAGATAGGCATCATCTTCGCGTTCAACAGCACAATCGCGCCGCGGCATAGTGTAGCCATGGTGCAATTTCCACAAATCGAGCATCTCAAGCTCGCTCAAATTCATCATCATCGATTCGCAATTCATAATATCATCAATTTAAAGTTAAGTC
>JBJFEF010000297.1:0-1652 GCA_051890435.1 Muribaculaceae bacterium | reverse complement strand
TATTAGTCTTATTAGCCCCCTCCCCTCCGGCAAAATTAAAAAAACGGTCGCTCTCTTTTGTCACCAAAAAAGAACGACCTCAAAAGTTTACCAATCTTTTTTCCCAAAAAACTAAATACCAAACATAAACAAATATCCTTGTTTGCTTCTCTATTATTATCACGCACAAAGTTATACCCTATCTCCCTATTCTCCAAATTATCAGCATTTCAGTGCAATAATCTGATAAAATAATATAAGCCTCAATCCTCTTTCCCTAAACCCAATCAGTCTTCTCGCGCTAATAGCCAATTCAGATTAAGCCACATAAAACAATAGCCCGATGACTCTCATGAGCCACCGGGCTTATTGTTTCCTGATTCTTGAAGGCAACCGTCACCGGTTGCCCTCAATTCTCGTCGTTGGATTATTGTACGATAGTCTTAACAACTTTCGAGCCAACCTTCACAGCGTAAACGCCCTCAGCTACTGAGATGTTCATTGTCTCAGCACCCTTGCCTGCGTAAACGAGGCGACCGTCGGCAGCTGCTACTGTTACCATCATGTTGGCAGCGCCCTTCACGATGATTACGTTCTTACCGGTTGCTACGAGTGCACCCTTAGCTGCTACGTTCTCAACGCCGGTTGTTACTGTCGATGCCTTGTTAGAGCCATCCGACTCACCTCTGTCGTAAACTGCAGTTACCTGATATGTGTGCTCACCTACCTCAGCTGTCTCATCTACAAACGATGTCTCTGTTACGAGCTCTGCGTTGATCTTAACGCCATCACGATAGATGTTGTAGCCTGCAAGTACAGGTGCTGCATCATTCTTAGTGAACGATACCTCGTCAACCATGAAGATGAAGCGGTCGCTAGAGATGCAACGGATTGCGAAGTACTTAGCACCCTCAGGAAGTTCATATCTGTACTCTGTCCATTCAGTCGGTACGTCGTGAACCTCTCCTAAGCTGGTGAAGTCGGCAATTGCAGTTCCGGTAGTTGAATACAAGAACTCAAATTCCTCATTGCCATATTGTGCAGTGTAAGTGCGAGCGTAGAAGCTTACAGTCTGCTTAGTGCCCGACAACATTGGCGAAATTGCCCAGTCGTCGTTAGCAGGAGTAGTTGCTGCAAACGATGCAAGATACTTGTCACCGCTGTAAGCTGCAAATGTCTCGTTGAACGACTCATACGAAGCATCAAGCACGATGTATGCCATAGGCTCTGCTGAACCCGGGAACTCAACGTTCTGGATTCCGTATGTTTTGCTTCCGTCTTTGTCAACGAATGTCCAGTCACACTCAGGATTGATTGCAAATGCATCAAGATCCTCGAAGCCTTCGGTTACCTCTACTGCAGCCTCGCCACCCTCGTCAAATGCAGGCTTAGTCCATGCAAGATTTACTTTCTCGCCATCGGCTGTTGCTGTAAGCTCAGTCGGAACAGGCAAAGTAGTGTGCTTGATTGCTACAGTGACATCAGCCGATACGTCGTTGTCATCGTCCTCATCTGCTGCCCAATCAATAGTTGCAGTGTAGGTTGCGCTCTCATTCCAGAGCGGAGTAGTTGTTTCTGTTAATGTAATCACCTTAGAGTCTCCTGATACAATGCCTTCCTCGCCGGCTGCTACTGTTTGTACGAGCTCACCATCACGATAGAGGTTTACATTG
>JBJFEF010000296.1:0-4850 GCA_051890435.1 Muribaculaceae bacterium | reverse complement strand
GGTATTGGGGATTAGCAGAACTTGGAGAAGTCGGTCTTCTTCATGTCGCCCTCGGCGAGGAATGTCTCGTGGAATGCGAGAGCTGCCTTGAGGGTGTGAGGTGTCTGACCACCACGTCCCAACTTGAGGTACTCGCGGAGCAGCGGGCGATAGTCGGGGTGAGCGCAGTTTTCGATCACCACTTCGGCGCGCTGCACGGGGTCCTTACCGCGGAGGTCGGCAACGCCTTGCTCGGTGATGAGGATATCCACAGAGTGCTCGCTGTGGTCGAGGTGCGACACCATAGGCACGATGGCGCTGATGAGTCCACCCTTGGCAACCGACGGACAGCTGAAGATTGAGATGTAGGCGTTGCGGGTGAAGTCGCCCGAGCCACCTATTCCGTTCATCATCTTGGTGCCGGTGACGTGAGTAGAGTTGATGTTACCGAAGATGTCGGCTTCGAGAGCTGTGTTCATAGTGATGACACCGAGTCGGCGCACCACTTCGGGGTTGTTGGAGATTTCGCCCGGACGGATAACCACCTTGTCGTGGAAGCGGTCGATATTGGCGAAGAAGTCAGCCATTGTCTCCTTGGAGAATGTCATAGAGCAGGTGCTTGCGAAGCGGCATTTGCCCGACTTGATGAGGTTGAGCACAGAGTCTTGGATAACTTCGGTGTACATGTCGAATGCTGGGATATGCGGATTCACGTCGAGGCCTGCAAGCACGGCATTAGCCACGTTTCCTACGCCCGACTGGAGGGGGAGGAATGAGCTTGGAATGCGGCCTGCCTTGAGCTCACCGGTGAGGAAGCTGCACACGTTGTCGGCAATCATCATTGTGGTTTCGTCGGCGGGAGAGAAAGCTGCGCCGCCGTCGGGGTGATTGGTCTTCACCACGCCGATTACTTTGGCGGGATCAACTTTGAGCACGGGCACGCCTGCGCGGTCGCTTGCCTTGTAGATGGGGATTTCGCGACGGTAAGGTGGGTCGAGCGGGATGTAGATATCGTGCAAGCCGTAGATCTTAGGATTGAGGGCTTCGTTGAGCTCGATGATGATTTTGTCGGCCATAGTAGCAAAGGTAGGAGCATTACCCACACCTGTACCGAGGATTATTTCGCCATCGTCGCTGATGCTTTGCACTTCGAGGATAGCTACGTCGAGCTTGCCGAAGGTGCCATAGCGGAGCTTTTGAGCAATCTCAGAGAGGTGAAGGTCGAAGTAGTGGGCAGTGTGTGCGTTGGCAGCCTTGCGCATGTCGGGGCACGACTGGTAGGGGGTGCGCATATTCACTGCATTGGCGCGAGCGAGCTCGCCATCGACGAAGTCGTTGGTGGAAGCGCCGGTGAACATATTGATTTTGAATTCACGACCGGCCTCATGCTCTTTCTTTGCGATTTCGGCGAGAGCAACGGTTACATCCTTGGGCGTACCGCTTGCGGTGAAGCCCGAAAAGCCAACGTTGAAGCCGTTCTTGATGTGGAGGGCGGCTTCATGTGCCGTTAAGATAGGAAATTTCATAGTGCTGTTGTTTTTAGCTTCTTTTAGTCCGGTCGCAAGCCGGAGAGGCGTGTGCGACGGGGCAAGTTGATAAAAAATATTATGTTAATTTTTTTGATAATTCAGAATTTAGTTTTGAGGATTTCGTGAGCAATCACGGCGCGACGCCAATCTTCGTTGCGAGGCACGTCGGGATGAGGCTCGGCGTAGGCATCCTCAGTGGGTTGTTGCGGCACTGCTACCGCGTGAACACCTTCTTTTTCGGGGGCTTGGATGGGAGCCTTGTGCTTGGGTACTTTAGGCACGCGTGGCACGCCCGGTGAGTGCGGCAAGAAATCAGGCACTTTGCTCCAAGGCGCGTCGATCGGTGGCGGTGCCTGGCGATGAGGCTGAGCCTGCTGCTGTTGTTGCTGCTGCTGAATCTTCTTTTGCTTGAAGAAAGCGCTAAGCACGATGATGACAACGAATGAAATTAGCGTTAGTATTTCCGGATCCATAATCAGCCTGAAATAGAGGGTTGGTATTTCAAAGTTCAAAATTACGAATAAAACGTGTATCGGCAAAGAAGTTTTGCAAAAACTTTTTTGCCGATATGCCGAGTGGAGTGTAGAGATTGAAAAAACGATGCAGTTCTCTTTGGATTCTTCGAGTGGATTGTAGAGTGGGCTTAGCGTAGAGGTTGCTTGCCCGAGATGTAGAAATTGAAGCCGCGTGGAATGGATAGGGCGACGGTCCAGATTGCCTGGTCGGGGGCACTGTCGCTGGGGGCATTGCGGATGTCGAGCTCAATCTTGTTGCGGTTTCGGTCGTTGAGCAGCTGAATGGTTTGAGTGATAACGCGCAACCCGGTTCCGGTGCCTGAGAGTAATGATTTTTCGGCGCGGAGAGGGCTGTTGTTTTCCACCTTGATATGAATGAAGCCGCCTGCATCGGTCACCTCGATGAGTAGGTGCTTATCAGATGTGATTGCGCGGAGTCCGTGCTTCACGGCGTTTTCCACGAAGATTTGCACCATCATAGCCGGGATGGTGATGTCGTCGAGGCAAAGAGCCGGGTCGATGACCTTCTTGAAAGTGAAGCCATCGCCGAGGGCAGGACGCTCATTGGCGATGTAGGTGTCGATAAAGTCGAGTTCTTCGGCGAGCGACACGGTGTAGCGTTCGCAAAGCTCGAGATTTTTGCGCATGAGGCTCACGAGGTTGTTGATGCCCTCATTGTTGGCAGCAAGCTCGCGGTTGAGCACGTTGAAGACGAAGTGAGGTGAGAGGCGGTTGCGCATATTGTCGAGGCGTTGCGACACAATCAGGTTTTGGAGCTGCATTTCTTTCTCGATGCGACGTCGGCGACGCACGAGGATGTAGATGATAGCAGCCGATGCAATGATGATTGAGACGATAATCAGGATGTAGATTTGAATCTCCAGATGCTTCATTTCGTCGTCTTTTTGCGAGATGATGAGGTTGGTGTGGAGCTTGGTGGTGTCTTGCACATAGCGCATGTCGATTTCGGCGATTTGGTTGCGCACGGCGTTATTGTTGATAGAGTCGAGATAATAGCGCGAGCGGGTGAGGCAACGATATGCCCTCTTGAAGTCGCCGCGGCGGCTGAAGTAGTTGCGCAGGCGCTCATAGTGGAGAGCGAGATAGCGCGGGCCGGCATATGCCGAGTCGGCTGATGCTGTCTGGAGATAATTAATAGCCTGTGGCAGATTGTCGCGGTTGAGCTCGAAGTGTCCGAGGAGGCTGTTGATGTAGAAGCTCTTCACGGGGTCGTGAGGAAGCGACTTGAATATTTCTTCGGCGTGAGAGAGATATACTTGGGCAGAGTCGAGCTCGCCCATGAGCATGAACACTTCGCCGAGGTTAACGTCGGCGATGAAGTGCGTTTCTACGCCAAGCATATTTGAAAGCTTTGAGGCTTTCTTGAACACTGCGAGGGCATCGGGGTAGCGCTTCTGGAAATAGAAGTTGTTTCCTGCCGATACGTAGAAGTGGTAGCGGCTGTAGGTGTCGATGGCTCCTGATGTGTCGGAGTTGATGATGCGTTCGGCGCGGTCGAAGTAGGTGTTAGCTTCGCGGAAGTTCTCAATGTCGGAATACACTTGAGCAAGGCCGCAATAGATGCTCATGTTCTCTGAGGAACTGTGGGTGGAGTCGGCAACGGCGAGGGCACGGCGATAGAAGCGCGAGGCATTGCTGGCGTCGCCTTTGAGGCGGTAGGCATCGGCGAGGTTGATGCACACCGGGATAAGTTCTTTGCGGCTTTCGTCGCCGGCTTGTTGCAGCTCGTTCAAGGCATTGTTGAAGCATACGATGGCTGAGTCGCGATTTCCGCGGCAATTGATGAGAATCACGGCGGTGTGATTCCAGTAGAGCGACTTGAGGGAGTGCAGAGCGTTGCTCTCAGGGGCATTCAGGCAGAATCGCCAGGTGGCATCGCGCATGGAATCGACCATGTGCCAGTTGCCGAGTACCACTCGTGAGAGCGACTTGTAGAGCTCAATGCGATAGTAGGCGATGCTGTCGGTGATGAGTTTCTGAGCATCAGAGAGGCGAGCCATTGCAGCATCGGGATCGACAAAGAGGGAGTCGTATTGCTTGTTGATGATTGAATCGGCAAAAGCCACGTCGGGATTAGCCCGGCGGGAGCCGCGCGAGCAAGAAGTGCTTGTGCCAATTGCATAAAGCAGAGTGACAACAAGTGATGTGGAGATAAAGGTGTGTGTTATACTCTGTAAGTTGAAACGAAAGCGCATAACAAAAAATAGTTGGTGTGTTTAATGTTAAAATAAATCAGTCGCTATGTGGTAATCAATCGATGAAAAGTGCGTTGTTCATACTGAATTGTTATTGGCACCTTGCACCACAATGCAAAATTACAATTTTATTTGATAAAACAGCATAAAAATCACCACAAAAAATATCTCAAGATGATTTTTTGGGTTGATGAAAAAAGTGATGGATATATTATTCACATTTCCATTTATGTGGAATAGTGTAGGTTTTTACACCGTCTTTTACCTCATCGGGCATCTGAGAAATAACAAATTTATTGTAGTTCTTTTCAAGTAAAGTGATTTTGCCTTTATGGGCTTTGATATTACCGGCTATATCTCGGCTGAAAATAGAGGGTGGGAAGAAAGCTCGTACTTGTTTCTGAGGATAATTGAGCTGAATGAACTCGATAGGTGGTAGCAGATCGCTATCGCCACTTACCAGTACTATTATGTCGGTGTTATCCTTAATACAATCAGCGATCATACGAATTGAAATATTCACATCAGTTTTCTTCTCTTCCGGACGTATAATAGCATATTTACAACGAGGACAATTTATTTCTTTGGAAATGTATTTGCCTCTGACAACT
>JBJFEF010000295.1:0-4939 GCA_051890435.1 Muribaculaceae bacterium | reverse complement strand
GACTAATTAGACTAATAGGACTAATTAGACTAATAGGACTAAATAGACTAATAGGGCTAATTGTGGATTAAAGGTGCTATGAGTGGTGAGAGCAGCGGCAGGCGGGGTCGCGCACGACGTCGATGGTGTGGAACTGCATTGTGAGGGTGTCAGTGATGAGCAGGCGGTCGGTGAGCAGTGAGCCGGCGCCGGTGAGATATTTCACGGCTTCGGTGGCTTGCAAGCAGCCAAGCATCCCCACCACGGGGCCCATCACGCCTGCAATGGCACACGACATCTCGCCCTCGGTGGCCGATGCGTCGGGAAAGACGCAGCGGTAGCAGGCTGTGCCCGGCAGGCAGGTGAGCATCTGTGCGCCGAATTGGAACACACCGCCTATCACGAAGGGTTTCAGGGCTGCCACACAGGCGTCGTTGATCATATATTTCGAGCAGAGCGAGTCGGTGCAGTCGATGATGAAATCATATTGGCTGATAACGTGATGGATAGAGCCTTGGTCGAGAAATTGGGGATGAGTCACCACAGAAATGTTGGGGTTGATTGCGCGCATCTTCTCGGCGATGGAGTCGGTCTTAGGGCGCCCCAAGTCGGGGGTGAAGTGAGCCACCTGACGGGCGAGATTGGATAGATTTACCACATCGCCATCGGCAACGCCAATGGTGCCCACACCGGCGGCAGCAAGATAGAGGGCTGCGGGAGAGCCAAGTCCACCGGCACCCACCAGCAACACGCTGCCTTGTGCGAGACGCTGCTGCCCCTCTTCGCCCACTTGTGGCAGCATTATCTGCCGGCTATATCGCTCGCGCAAATCTTTTTGAGAGTCCATTTTGAGTGATTTACTTAATTTTGGAGGTCAAATTTACGGCAAAAAAGGAGGATAAACGGCAAAAATTAGATTGTTTAATATTGGTGGGTAAAAATTTTGCTCATCGTCGTGCTAACTTTGCATCGTGAAAACGAAACAAGAGGAATCACCGTGAAAGGTGACAAGACCGGGGTAGAAACTGAAGCGATGACGACAGGACCCCCGCCCGACTTAGCCTCTGTGGAATTGCTGAGTGAGACAACCGTCATTCCATAATAAAAAATGGCTTCACGAGGAAGCCTGAAATGTATTAATTACGTCATTCCAAATACCATGAAAAAACTCTTGTATATTTAATTAATTGTAAAGATGCCTTATCGGAATACCATGAAAAACAAGGCATAATTTAATACCATGAAAAACACACTTTTTTCATAAAGAGTTACTGATGCCATGAAAGAAGAAAGTAATTATTAGTAGTATGGTTACGCCGACCTTTGGGTCGTAACGAATATGTAGTTATTTATCGTTTGTTTTTGATAAAACAGAATATCTTTGAGTAGTCATAAACAGAAAAATCCGCACAGCGACATAGGACGCGAGTCCAACCGGCTGTGCGGTTTCTTTTGTTATGAAGTAAGCCGGTGGGCAATGTTCACTTCAGTTTGCCCGAAAGTATTCGGGAGCGCACGCTGCGAAGGGCGGGGCTGTAGTGCGAGATGTCGAGAGCCGCAAGAGTGCGGAGAAGTTCGCCCATCAGCTCGGGATAGAATCGGCACATTCGGTGAGCGAGTTTCAGACAGAGCGACTGGATTCCGGGAAATTCGTTGACGTCGATGAAGTGGTCGAAGCAGAAATCGAGGAAATCGGTCCGCACATCATCTTCGGGCATATCAAGGCGTTCTACCACGTTGAGTGCCAATCGGCGCACCGAGGAGTTGGGGGTTGACATGGCGAGGTCGATGAGGCTGTGGAGCAGCGGCTGACACTGCGCAATCTCCTCGTTGGAAACCTTTGTGATGCTCCACAGGGCATTGCGCGCCACCCGGTAGTCGGCATTGTGCATAAACTCCCGGCAGAAGTCGGCAAGATTGCTCGGTGTCATTTTAGAGAGTCGATAAATTGCGCCATCTCGGGGAGATGTGCTGAGACGCTGTGGAATAGGTGCATCTGGTTGCGGGCACGCACAAGGTTGTGGCCGGGGTAGGCGATTTTGTAATAAGTGTCGCCGTTGATGTAGTCGGCGAGGAAACGCACAGCCTGCATGAAAGGGAACAGTTGAGCCGCAAACGGCAGGTTTTCAATCTCGATGGGAGTGAGGAACTTGCGTGCCGAGGAGAAGTAGCCACGGGTGAAAGCGCGGAAAATATCCATATTGAATAGGGCTTTCTCGGTTTCGGGGCTGTCTTCAGCCACATAGTTGGCAGCGGTGCGTAGGAAATCGCCGTAGTCGGAGAAAATGAACGACGGCATCACCGTGTCGAGGTCGATAACGCAAAGCACCTTTCCGTTCTCGTCGAAGAGCATATTGTTCACCTTGGTGTCGCAGTGGCAGATGCGCTTTGGGAGCAAGCCCTCGCGGTGAAGCTGCTCGGCGCGGCACATTGCATCGGCATTAGCCTCAATGTCGGCAAGCAAATCCTTCACTTCGGCAACACGTCCGGCGGCATCGCGCTGCACGGCATCGTGGAGCTGGCTCATGCGCAGTTCCATGTTGTGGAAATCGGGAATCACCTCACCTATGGCATCGGGGAGGTCGGTGAGCATAGCTTGGAAGTTACCGAACGCCTCGCCGGCAAATTGCGAATATAGCTCGTTGACCGTCTGCACCGTGGTGGAGCGAGGAATAAACACCGAGAGGCGCCAGCAACTGCCATCGTCGTCGGTGAAGAACGCCTTGCCGTCGGAGGTGCGAACGAAACGCAGCACCTTGCGGTCGATGTCAGCCTCACCGGCAGCGATGAGCTTGCCACGAATGTGAGATGTGACAGCCTCGATGTTGGCTTGCAGCATATCCACATCGGGGAATATGGCGGTGTTCACGCGTTGCAGCACATAGTCGGGAGTAGATTGCAGGGCAGTGACAACCTTGAAAGTGTCGTTGATAAGCCCGTTACCAAGAGGCTCGATAGCGACAATGGCGCCATCGATGCAGAATTTCGATACAATTTTAGAGTAGTCGTTGCACATATCTATTTGATTTACTATATGATATCAACGTAAAAACAGCGCTTTCAGTGTGTGGAGCGGCATAAAAAAGTGCACAAAGAAGCGTAAACAATAACTAAAGAATAATGCAAACAAATGATGACAGATTATCATTATTTTGTAAAATCCGATTAAAAATAGGAGAGAAAGTTTTGTATTGAAAAGGCATTTAGTTATATTTGCAAAAGCAAAATCCCTCTTTCAGTGCCCCGAGGCACCATTGAGGGCACAAAAGAAGATAATTGATGAGAAAGTGCATAACCATAATAATATTAATATTATTCAGCCTCAGCTCACGAGGCGGCGAACGACTTGATTCACTGCTCAGTGTGCTCGATGACGTCATCGGGCAGAGCGATAGCTTTCTCGCAGAGAAGGAGATGAGGATAACCGGGCTGAAGTCGCAGCTTGCCAAGTGTAACGGCGACAAGGGACAGCTATATGAGGTGAATTGGCAGCTTGCGCTTGAATATAGGTGGTTCCGCTTCGATTCAACCGCTTATCACCTCAATGAATGTATCAATATTGCCAAGCTTTTGCCCGACTCTGACAAGCTCACCCGGAGCCGCTTGCTGCTATCATATCACTATGGCTCGGGCGGGCGCTATGAGGCGGCACTCGATATTCTGCGCTCGATAAACCGCGAAACGCTCCCTAAGAGCCTAATCACACAATATTATGCCAGCTACGATCACTGCTATGGCGAGATGGTGAGCTATCATGTGGGCGAGGGGCAGCTGATGGCGCAATATGAGGGGCAGCTGAATGCCTATAAGGACTCTCTCTATGCGTCGCTCACGAAGGATAGCCGCCTTTATATGCAGCTTGAAGAAGACCGCTACCGCGACACACGCATGATTGATGCTGCACTTCACTTCAACGACTTGCAGCTTGCCAATGTGAAGCCCGATGCTGAAGACTATCCGGTGGTGCTTTATCACCGTGCAATGACTTATGGCATGGCAGGCGACTCGCTGCAACAGATGGAGTGCTTTGCACGCTCGGCAATAGCCGACATACGGCTTGCCAAGAAGGACCATGCCTCGCTGTGGATGCTTGCCAACATGCTGCTCAATGCCGGAGATGTGGAGCGAGCCAACCGCTACATGCAATTCTCGTGGGTAGATACTAACTTCTACAATTCGCCGCTGCGCTTCTGGCAGTCGTCGAACATACAGAAAATCATCGATACGCAGTATCAGGAGATAGTCAGCTCGCGCAACCGCAGGCTGGTGAGCATAGTGATAGTGATTTCGGTATTGGCATTGCTGTTGCTGCTTGCAATGCTGCAAATTATGCGTCACAAGCGGAGGCTGACGGTGGCGCAGGAGGAGCTGAAGAAGATTAACGGTAAGCTCAATGACCTGAATTGCCGCTTGAGCGACATGAACGACGACCTGAAGCACGCCAATGCAAGTCTTGAGGAGTCGAATTGCATAAAGGATGTGTATATTTCGCGCTTCATCAAGCTTTGCTCGGAATATATCGACCGCTCGGAGCGCGTGCGTGCGTTGATACAGAAGTCGCTCTCGATGGGTAAGGTGGATGAGGTGAAGAAGATGGTGAAGAACTCGTCGGTGCTCAATGAGGAGGTGAAATTGCTCTACCAGAACTTCGACACGGCATTCCTGCACATTTTCCCCGACTTTGTGGCAAAATTCAATGCTCTGCTTCAAGACGATGAGCAGATTGTGCTGAAGCCTGATGAGCTGCTCAACACCGAGTTGCGCATTTTTGCGCTGATTAGGCTTGGATTTACTGATAGCTCGCAGATAGCTGAGATACTTCGCTACTCGGTGAATACTATCTATAACTATCGCGCCAAGGTGAAGAACAAGGCTCGCGGCAATCGTGCCGACTTTGAGGAGCTGGTGAGGAATATTCATTAGAGGGGAGGTTTTTTAAAGGTAAGAGGTAAGAGGTAAG
>JBJFEF010000294.1:0-4950 GCA_051890435.1 Muribaculaceae bacterium | reverse complement strand
ACAATATGTCAATGCATTTTCCATAGTGGGCTGTAGATTGTAGCGCTTAAGGCCTCGTTTGTAGCTGATATAGCTATTTTGGTGTAACAAAAAAGGGAGGTTTGTGTAACATTTTGGGGAAAGGGCTGTGAATCAATACGTAAGGTGGGCTGTTGGTATATGCTATATAATTTGTTAGTGACGTTGTTTTAACTTGTTTTAGCTGTTTATGTGACAGCCAAATTTGGCAGAACACCAACTAATATATAAATTTGCGGTACTAAAAACTTCGTAACGCATCACATGAAAAATGTAATTCTACACACTTTATTGCTTTCATTAATTTTGTGCGCTTGCACCCAATCGGGTGTTACAGGCAGCAATAGCCGGGGAGAAGACAGCATCTACAGTGCTGAATATATCAATCGCATCTGCCGCACACAGCCACGCCATGCCCTCGGACTGCTTGATACGGCTGAGCGGCGCAATCTGCTTAGCCCTGCCGACATCAATGGAATGCGTGCCATGATTTACAATGATGGGTTGAAGATGCGAAATGTGGCTATTATCTATATCCGCAAGACCTACGAACTCCCGGAAGTGAAGAAGGATACCACACTCCTAATAAAGACGCTCAGAATGCTTGCGGCTCTCAATTACACCGTAAGCCAATATAGCGAGCTGCTCAAATATGCCACTGAGGGACTCGATATTGCCGGAAAGCGGGGCGACCTTGCGGCGCAGGCCTACTTTATGCAATTTGTGGGTTTCGGCAAGGTGGAAACCGAGTCGCTTGATGCGGGTCTGGAATATATCGACCGCGGCAACAACATCTTTAGCGACATTGCACACAAGAAAGCGTCGTGGAAAGAGGCCGACGATATGCTCTACGGCTATATGCAGAAAATCAATCTGCTAATCGAACACTTGCGGTTTGGCGAGGCAATAAAGCTGATGCCCAAGTGCGAAGAAGCCTACGGACTGATGTTGCGTGCCCCCGACCTTGCCGAGGGGGTAGCAGAGTTGCGAAAAGCCGAGGTCCTTGCACTCTACACATCGGCATATATAGGTGCCGGCGACAAGCGGAAAGCTGCCGAATACTATCAGAAGCTCATTGCCACTGAGTGTGTGAAGAGCGGACAAGGCAGCGACCTCGTCATTGCCTACTTGATGGGAACCAAGCAATATGACGAAGTGCTCAAGTGCATTGCAAAAGAGAAAGCGCGGCTTGCTGAAGTAGGCGACACGCTGTCCGACTACTATCTCAACTCTGTGCTTACCTACGAGCAGATGTGCTATGAGGGCAAAGGCGACAAGGACAAGGCACTTTCTGTTTCAAAGCAGATTAATACGCTAACCGACAGCCTTTTCCATCGTGAGAATGAGTCGCACATTGCAGAGCTGTCGAGCATCTACAATGCCAAGGATATGGAGCTGCAACTTGTGGTGCAGAAAGAAATAATGGCGCGCCACCGCATCATTTTTATTGTTGCAGTAGTGTTGCTGCTCATTCTCGCCGTTTTCGTTGCCGTACTGTTCCGGTATAACCGTCATATCACCCGCAGGAATAAGATTGCCGCCTCAATCATAAAAGAGCTGACCGATGCGCACCACAAGGAGCGGCAATTGAAAATCAAAGAACCGGTGCAGGCTGCTGCAAATGAAGACGGCATTGATTCCGACCGTGCCGAGTTTGACCGCATCGACAACTTAATCGTAGGTCAGCAGCTATTCCTGCAAGTTGGATTCAGCCGCGAGGAAGCTGCCGATGTGGCAAAAATCTCACAAAAGCGCTTTTCATCGCTGTTCCAGACGTTTGCCAATGGATTCCCAAACTATGTCAACAACCTGCGCCTGGAGTATTCCATTACAATTCTCAGGTCGAAACCCAACTATACCATCGAAGCTGTTTCCTACGAATGTGGCTTTTCGAGCCGTCAGACGTTCCACCGCCTGTTTGTTGAAAAGTATGGCATGACCCCATCAGAATTCAAGAAGACAGTAGCGGAACAGAAATCATAGAGGCGTTGTGCACTATAATGTAACAATTTGTGGCTCAAAAATGTAGCAAAAAGATGCACAATACATCTTTGACTCAAATTGTTACATTTTTTGGTGATTAAACCAACTCGGTTTGGGTTGCATTGCGTATATTTGCAATATGTCAAATATAACTAAATACATTTTTCTTATGCGAAAAACGATACTTTTAATCTTTAGCCTCTTTGTGGTTTCGCTGTCGGTTTCGGCTCGAAGCATCAGTCAGGCAGAGGCACAGAGTGTAGCTACAAGCTTTGTGAATGGATTGGCAAACAAGGGAACCACGAAGCTGAAGCATGTCGGCGTACATCAGGTTAAGGCAGCAAAATTAGATGCACCATGCCTTTATGGATTCAATATAGATGGTGGCGGATATGTGCTTGTGAGCGGTGACAGCCGCACCTATTCAGTTCTCGGCTATGCCGATTCGGGCGTGATCGACACCGAAAAAATGCCAGCCAATATGCGTGAGTGGATTAAGGGCTATGATGAAGCTATAAAGAATCTTGATGCAGCCGATTTTGCCACTTCAAGTGCACCCGTGGTTACCGGTGATGCCGTAGCTCCGCTTCTCACCACCAAGTGGAACCAGGATGCTCCCTACAACAACCTTTGCCCGACGATTCCCGATGGTAAGGGCGGCACTCTCACAGGCTATACGGGGTGCGTGGCTACGGCAATGGCTCAGGTGATGTATTTCCACAAGTGGCCACAAAGTGCTTCCACCGAACTGCCGGCTTATGAATTTAATCCGCTAAGAGATATTAATAATTCAGATGCTATTATTTCAATGGAGGCATTGCCGGCAAAGATATTCAACTGGGATGCCATGCTCCCACAATACGGTGAAGGCATTGAATCGACAGCCGAAAACGACCTCGCTGTGGCTGAACTGATGCAATATTGCGGACAATCGGTGTTAATGTCGTATTTGCCCAATGGCTCGGATGCTCAGGAGATCTCAATTGCCACGGCTCTGCGTCAATACTTCAACTACGACAAAGGTACGCGCGCCTTGTTCCGTAGCTATTACGGCATCGAGCAGTGGGAAAACATGATCTACGACGAGCTGAAAAGCAACCGTCCGGTGCCATACGCCGGACAAAGCGGCACTGGCGGTCACTCGTTTGTAGTCGATGGTTACGACGGCAACGGTCTGTTCCACCTCAACTGGGGCTGGGGCGGAATGTGCGATGGATACTACAGGCTCTCAGTCCTCAATCCATTTAATAACAGCGGTATAGGCAGCGCAAGCGGGCTGATGGGCTACTCTTACATGCATGAGGCGGTGATTGGCGTGCAGCCCCCAACTGAGGGAACGGAACCATGCACTCAAGATGTTTTCTTCCAATTAGGGCTTGGAATTCCAATTACGGTTAAAAATGAAGTTCAGGTGCAGTTCTCATTCTACTACATTAGTCTGCTCAAGCCTGAGAATGATGTAATTGTAGCTATAGGCACCAAGGAGGGCGACACTTTTATTCCATTGATTCAGACCGGAGCAATACACGCCAATGCGCTTGATTACAATGCGTTACAGGTTGTGTTCACTCTCAATCCCGATGACTTTGAAGATGGTGAAACGATGCTCTATTTCAGAGCCAAACCCGCAGAGGGCGATTACGATTGGTTTGAGCTTGACGGAGACGAGAATTGCCTGCGCCTGACCAAAGCCGACGGCAAACTCAACATCAAGGTGCTTCCTGAATATTCGCTCGAAATCACCGACGTGTCGGTTGTCGGCAATGACAATCCCAAAGTGGGCGACATTGTTGATGTAAGCATCAATGTGAAGAACAATGGCGATAAAGAGGTGAATTCCTGTTTCACAGTCATGTTCTATGAAATGGGGGTAGTAGAACTTGCCGACCAGCCAACATATATGGTGCCTGAATATAAACCATGGTACAGTGGACTTTATATCCGCCCGGGCGAAACCGATGAAATACTTATCAAGAACAGGTTCTACACTCCCGGCAACGTGGCAGCTATCCTTTACAATACGACTCCAAAGGATGCGCTTGCAATGGGTGCGTTCAGCGTCGATGGTGATGAAATTCCGTTCTACAACATATCAATTGAGCAACTGGAGCTAAATCTTGAAGAAGACGGATTCTTTGAATACACCGTCAAGCTCAAGAACAACGATGAACGTGACTGGGATTTCCCGCCGTTCTCAAACAACTATTTCCTCTTGACAGCAGGAGAAACCGAAGTGGTCAACCGTACCTACATCCCTGTTAACGGTTCGCCCGAACTGCCATTTTGGAATATGCTCAATTTTGAAGACGAGGCAGAGGCCGGTGTAAGCAGTCTGCATTTCACATTGGAGCAAGTGGTGTGTGGCCGTAAACAGATGATTTATGAAACCGACCTTGAATTCGGTCAGAAAATAACAACCGGGGTTGAGGAAATCTGCTCAGAGAGCCTCGAAGCACCCACGGTGTGGTATAATCTGCAAGGCATACGCATAGCCAAGCCTACTGCTCCGGGTCTTTACATCAAGAATGGTGAAAAAGTGTTCATAGCACAGTAGCATCGCGGCGACGATGCAAGATATTAGCCGGTTCCTGCCGAGTGATTAAACTATAAAATGACGTAATATTTGGGCGCTGAGATGATTTTTTTTGTCTCGGCGCTTGATTTAAATTATAGTGTATTCGTGGCTGTTGCCGATAGATTGAGAGTGCGGTTCTCCTAATTCGTGCTTGATAAGTCTTCTCGCCAACATTGCTGAGGTTAAACGGCAACTTCGTTGCGGTTATGCCATTGCTGATAACCCTATAACCGCAGAGCTTGCTCTGCTTTCTAACCCTATAACCGCGGAGCACCGCTCCGCCTTATAACCTATGCGCAGCATACATATCACTACCGCGCGCACTATGCTTAACAGCGGCGACCCGGTGGATATTTCCGTTTGGAAAGCAAACG
>JBJFEF010000293.1:0-4951 GCA_051890435.1 Muribaculaceae bacterium | reverse complement strand
AGTATTGGAATGAAGCAGACGCTTTCGTTATTGAGAAGTAAATTAGGGTGGATAACGGGTATTATCACCACATTGTCGGTTGTGCTCGGGCTTGTGAACGATGTGCCTGGGGCTTTGGGTCTGTTCAGCACCCACAGCGGTAGTGTGGCACTGTTATATAAGGGCGAGAAGGTGACAGGTACACCTGAGCGTAATGTTGTAGTATGCCTCGACAGTGTGGGGAGTGCGTCACTTCTCAATGGCATTTATCCTACTTTCTCAAACAATACCGGCTATGGCGTGAATAATTTCGCAATGCGCTACACCATTGAGTCGCAAAGCGTGATGTTTGAACCCACTGACTATTACAGCATGACGCAAGAGGGCGATGGCTGCTATGTGATGAAATATAAGGAGTCGATGCTGCCTGCATTCACCACGGTGGAGCGACCGGTGAAGAAATTTTTCGTTGCCCAGAATGGCGGCAAGCTTCACCTCAAGGCACAGGCATCGTATGATGGGGTGGAATACCCTATGATTTACGATGTGTATGCACGCTTCTTTGTAGTGCCTTATCCGAAAGTCCTGTCGTTTGATGAATGGAAGCGCCGTTGTCAGGAACGCTTTTTGCCTGCAACCAGTGAGCTGAAGGAGTGTGACGTGTATTATCTCACACGGGATAATGGCACAGAGCAGGAAATCAATGTGAACCTTGGCGCAATAGCGCAAAACCGTGTTGCGCCTACGCCGAGCGCAGAAACACGCAAGCCGAAAGCAACTCCGCGTCCGGTGGCAGCACCCGCACCGAGCACAACCGTTAAGAAGCCTGCATCGCCGGAGCCGAAACTCACTGATGTGCCGACTGCCCCGGTTATGCCTTCGGCGGCTACTGCGAGCGGCTCGACTGTGCAGCCACCATTTAATTTGCGTGTTATCGGTTATGGAAATTCGAGTAAATGGTCGGAATATGTGAAATTGCTTATCGACAATGTGCAATGCGACACTACGATGATGATGCTTGTGCTTCTTGAAGACTCTGTGAGCCACAATAGGACAAACGAATTGTGGCGGATTAGGACTGAAAGAAAGTATGGTTATACGCAAGAGGTAAAAAATAGTGTAAAGCCCGGTTATCGCATTGTGGATTATGCATTTTGCCGGGAGAACAAGCAGTTGGCTGATTCCATTGTAAAGAACGATGAAGATGAGTATCTGAAAAATATCACTTATCGCTCGGTGGGAGTTCTTGCCATTGATTCATTGGGATTTTGTCGGGTGATGATATTGAAGGCTGAAGATGCGCTTGAGGGCGAAGGAAATAATCGTATGTATTTTACTAACTTCAAGTTGGCTGAACTGCGCTACTATGAATTGCCCGAGTATTTGCTTATTGATGACTATAAGCCTATTGATAAGTATGAGCGTATTAGAGTGGCACTTAAATGGGGACACTGGATGGGGCTTTTTATGGCTGGATTTGTTCTTTTGCTTATCTTATGCTTTATAGCTTCAGATATTTGGGACGAGCGGAGATGGATTCGTAGTTGGAACGACTTGGTGAAATATATATATAATTCTTGGGGTGAGGGTGAAAGTTACACTAAGATGATACTGCAAATATTGATGTACCCATTTGCCTTCTACTTAGGTGGAGTTTTGATTGTATTCATATTCTTTGTAATTTTTTAGGATAGAGAAATGAGCGAAAAGATCATGAAACAGACAGGAGATGAGCAGCTTTTCTCACAGATAAAGCGTGTGCTCGATGATGCTCGCCGCAAGGTGGCTCGCACGGTAAATACCACTATCGTTAATGCATATTGGCAAGTGGGAAAATACATTGTGGAATATGAGCAGCAAGGCAGAGGTCGTGCCGAGTATGGAAAGGGTGTTATCAATGACCTTTCAAAACGACTTACAGCTGAATACGGAGGTGGTTTTTCTGTCCCTAACATAAAGCTGATGAGACAGTTCTATCTTAATTATCCAATTGGCTACTCAGTGAGTAGCCAATTAACCTGGACACACTGGAGAGCTTTGCTGAGAGTGCAGAATGAGGAGGCGAGAAGCTATTGTATGTAAATTACTACACACGAGAACTTATGAATCCTGGAGATAATCCTCCTGTGGGAATAGTACTTTGTGCAGAAAAAAATGATGCTGTGGTGAAATATACCTTGCCCGAAGGCGAAAATCAGATTTATGCTGCTCAATATATGACATATCTTCCGACGCAAGATGAGATTAGACATTTACTTTATGGAGAATAACAGGATAGCTTTATAGAAGTTAGGACTGCACTCGGGATAACAAAAATAAAAAGTGCATTTTTATTTTTGTTTCTGCACTCGTTTGTAGTAACTTTGAATAAGTTAGGACTGCACTCGGCATAACAAAAATAAAAAGTGCATTTTTATTTTTGTTTCTGCACTCGTTTGTTGTAACTTTGCAAAAGAATACATTGGTGTTGCGGCTGTGCTGCAATGAAAAGGGAACCGGGTGTGAATCCCGGACAGAATCCGCTGCTGTAAGTCACGGCGGTGCCACACGATTTTTAGCTCCTGAAGTTGGGCTACGAGCCTGATGGAGTGAGACTTGGTGGTATCGGCGACCTCTCCGAGCGTATCCACTGCCTTTTGTGTGAAGAAGGGTGGGAAGGAGTCGGAGGAAAGAGGGTGACGAGTCAGAAGACCTGCCAATGCATGATATTGATGATGGCTTTCGGAGAAATAGAGCTGCTTCAAAAAAATTTCGACAAAACAATTGCACCAAGAGATTTTTTAGCGTTTTCCCCGAGGCTGAATGTTAGGTTAATGTTCGGCTTATGAATTTTTTTAGACCGCTTTTATTGCTTATAGTGATGCTTGTTGCCGGTGATGCTGCGAGAGTGCTTGCTGTGCCTCGTGCGGCTGAAACGGCTGCAGAGGTGCCTGCTGCGTCGCGGCTCGACAGTATGCAGTATCTCAATGAGGTGGTGGTGGAGCGACGCAGCACCTCGCGCGATGCGGTGATTCCAGCCCAACGGCTTGGAGGGAAGAAACTGGAGTCGCTCAATGCACTGTCGGTGGCTGATGCCATCCGCTATTTCTCGGGGGCGCAGATAAAGGACTATGGCGGTGTGGGCGGCATCAAGTCGATTGACATTCGCAGTATGGGCACCAACCATGTGGGGGTGTTTTACGACGGGCTTCAGCTTGGCAATGCGCAAAACGGACAAATCGACCTTGGGAAATACTCGCTCGACAATATTGAGGAGATTTCGATGTATAACGGGCAGAAGAGCAATATATTCCAGTCGGCGAAGGACTTTGGCGCTGCGGGAACGATATATCTGCGCACACGCCAGCCTCAATTTGCTGAAGGAAAGCGAACGAATGTGAAGGTGACGATGCGCACCGGGTCGTTTGGACTTGCCAATCCGTCGCTGCTTGTGGAGCAGAAGCTTGGCGAACGCGTCACAGCAAATGTGAGTGCGGAATATATCTATGCCACGGGAAAATACAAATTCCGTTATCGCAAGGTGTTCTCTGACGGCACACTTGCTTGGGACACCACGGCAACCCGACAGAATGGCGACATACACTCGCTGCGCGTGGAGGCAGGCTTGTTTGGACGTATCAACAACGGGAAGTGGAATCTGAAGGCATATTTCTATGACTCCGACAAGGGAATCCCCGGGGCGATAGTGAACAATGTGTGGAAAAACTCGCAGCGACAGTGGGATCGCAATTTCTTCGTCCAGGGACAGTTGCAACGGCATATTGGAGAGCGATACCGCTTTCAGGTGAATGCCAAGTACGCCCACGACTATATGCGCTACCTCAATCCCGACACCATGCTGATGTATATCAACAACAAGTTTTGGCAACAGGAGCTTTATGTGTCGTCGGCACATAATGTTGCCATAGTGAAAGATGTGTGGGATGCGAATGTTTCGGTTGATTATCAATGGAATACGCTTGATGCTACGTTGCGCGACTTTGCCTCTCCCACGCGACATAGCGTGTATGCGGCGCTTGCTACGGCGGCACAGCTCGACCGCTTCAAGGTGCAGGCAAGTGTGCTTGGCACATTTGTCTTCGACAGAGCACAGGCTGTGTCGGCATCGGGCGACCGCTACAAGCGTAACACGAGCCGCCATGAGATGACGCCGGCGGTGTTTGCAAGCTATAAGGCAGTGGCGAGTGAGCAGAACATGCTGAACTTCAGGGCTTTTGCGAAGCGAGCATTCCGTATGCCTACTTTTAACGACCTCTACTACACCGATATGGGCAATGCATCGCTGAAGCCT
The DNA here is from genome assembly GCA_051890435.1 of Muribaculaceae bacterium. Taxonomy (GTDB): domain Bacteria; phylum Bacteroidota; class Bacteroidia; order Bacteroidales; family Muribaculaceae; genus CALZFJ01. The sequence continues at coordinate 681 of JBJFEF010000293.1, read as the reverse complement.
GAGATGGTTGACCAATATGATGTGGGATTGCAATATACCTACGCCAACGGCAACAAGCGGGCATTGTTTCACGGTTTCAACCTGAGCGCCGACGGATATTACAACCATGTGACCGACAAGATTATTGCTGTGCCTAAGGGCAACGGACAATATCGCTGGATGATGATGAATTTGGGTCAGGTGAGAATTTGGGGTGCCGACGTGACGGCACAAGCCAATCTGCGACTGCCGGGCGATGTGTATGTTGATGCGTCGCTTGCTTATACATTCCAGAGCGCCCGCGACTTCAGCGACCCTACCGACGTTGCCGATGAGGCGGGAACTTATAAGGGGCAGATTGCTTACATACCGCGGCATAGCGGGTCGGCGGTGGTGCATGCGGCTTGGCGAAGCATCGACCTAAACTATAGCTTCATCTATGTGGGCGAACGATATGACAACTCGTCGAACATTCGCGCCAACTATGTGCAGCCGTGGTACACTCACGACTTGTCGGCGGGCTACACGTGGCACACTGGTGGGGTGAAGATGAAGGTGCAGGTGGAGGTGAACAACCTCTTCAATCAACAATATGAGGTGATTCGCAACTATCCTATGCCGGGGCGCAACTATAAGCTGACGCTGAGTGTGGGGATTTAGTGGAGAGTGGAGAGTGGAGAGTGGAGAGTGGAGAGTGGAGAG
>JBJFEF010000292.1:0-5015 GCA_051890435.1 Muribaculaceae bacterium | reverse complement strand
TACGCTCTATCGCAGCCTGTGTGGCTATTGCCACAGCTATCTCACTCACCGCAGCAACCCCAAAGGTTGCCATCTGCCCCTCGGCAAAGCCTGCCGAGAACAAGGCGGTGAATGAATATCTCGATTTCCTTTATAGCTCAATGACGCTCGCCGACAGCCTCGACTATTCGCGCGACTTCTATGCCGAAAACATAAAATGGGCACTGAAAGCCCGCAAAGAAATGCCTTGGGGAAAGCTCGTGCCCGAGCGCGAATTTCGCCACTTTGTGCTGCCTGTGCGCGTCAACAACGAGCACCTCGACAGTGCCCGACAAGTGTTCTATCGCGAGCTTGCACCGCGCATCAGCCATCTCTCTATGACCGATGCCGCCCTTGAAGTTAACCACTGGCTGCACGAGAAAGCCACCTACCGCCCCAGCGACTCGCGCACCTCGCCCCCACTTGCCACGGTGAAGACCGCCTTCGGGCGTTGCGGCGAAGAATCGACCCTTGCGGTAGCGGCAATGCGCTCGGTGGGCATTCCGGCCCGACAAATCTACACCCCACGCTGGGCTCACACCGACGACAACCACGCCTGGGTGGAGGTGTGGATTGATGGCAGCTGGCACTTCCTCGGCGCATGCGAGCCTGAGCCCATACTCGACCTGGCATGGTTTAACGCTCCGGCATCGCGCGGTATGCTTATGAACACCAATACCCTCGGCAGCTACTATGGCGACGAGGAGGTGCTCTCGCGCAACCGCATCAACGCCTGCATCAATGTCACATCCAACTATGCCCCGGTCGATACAGCCCATGTGCGCATCACCGATGCCACAGGACGTGCCGTGAAAGGTGCCACAGTGCGCTTCTGCCTCTACAACTATGCCGAGTTCTACCCTATTGCCACAAAGACCACCAACGATGCCGGAATTGCCACTCTCACCGCCGGACTCGGCGACCTGGTGGTGTGGGCTACCGACGGCACTCGCTTTGGCGTGGCTAAATACACCGTAGGAAGCAGCGGCACACTCGATGTGGCACTCGACAAAGACGCGAGCTATGAGGGTGTGCTGGAGTTCAATCTCACTCCACCGCGACAGAGCGCCAACCTTCCCGCTCCCACTGCCGCACAAGCCGAAATCAACAAATGCCGCTTTGCTGCCGAAGACTCAATACGCAGTGCCTACACAAGCACATTCACAAGCAAGGAGGAGTCGCAGCGCTTTGCCGCATCACTGGCACTTGGCGATGATGCCTCGTTGCTGCTCGCCAACGCCTACGGCAACCACCGGGTGATACGCAACTTCCTCACCGCCGCACGCAACAAGCGCCTTGCCGCCCTCTATCTGCTCTCGCTGAGCGAAAAGGACCTGCGCGACATCACACCCGAAATACTCGCCGACAGCTACACCGAGCACCTGCCGGCAGGCGTCGATACTGCCGATTATGTGCAGCGCGTGATGTCGCCGCGCATCTTCAATGAGACGCTCACCCCCTACCGTGCCTTCTTCGCCCGCAACATAGGCAAGAAGCAACGTGCCCGCTATGCTGCGCACCCCGATGAGTGGGTGAAGTGGATTTCCAAGCACATCACCACTGCACAGCCCGAAGGCACAAAGACGGTGCATATCTCGCCTGAGAGCGTCTATCGCCACCGCAAGGATATCTACCCACGCTCGCGCGACATTTTTGCCGTAGCGTCGCTGCGAAGCTTCGGTGTGCAGGCATGGCTCGACCCGGTGAACCTGCGTCCGCACTACATCGCCCCCGACGGCAAGGATGTGGCTATTGACTTCGCCTCCACACCAGGCAAGAGTGCATCCAAGAGCAAAGTGGCACAAGGCTCGCTCATTCTCGACTATTCAAAGACCGGACGACTCGACGACCCGGGCTACTACTATCATTTCACCCTCAGCGACATCAAGAACGGAGCACCATCGCTCCTCAACTATGCCGACGACGCCACCTGGAGCCGTGAGTTCAAGAACGGCACCCCCACCGATGCCGGACAAAAGATGCTTGTGAGCGGACAGCGCATTGCCGACGGCACAGTGCTTGCCCGTGCCGTCATATTCAGGGTGGATGAAAACGAAAAACACCACGAATCACTCGTGATGCGACAGGACACCTCGTTGGTGCAGGTGATTGGCAACTTCAACAGCGAAAACCGTTACTTCGACATCGCCACAGGCTCGGTGAAGTCGATTCTTTCCACCACAGGACGCGGCTACTATGTGATAGCACTCATCAAGCCCAACCACGAGCCTTCGGCACACATCCTCAACGATATGGCACCGCTGCTCACCGAGATTGGGCAATGTGGCGTGAAGGTGCTGCTGCTCTTTGCCGATGCCGATGAGGCTTCGCGCTTCAATGCAGCCGATTATCCATCAATGCCGGGGAATGTGGTGCTCGGCACCGATGTGAATGGAGTGATAGCCGGAGAGATGGGCAACTTTGGCTCTGACCGCCCGGTAGTGCTTATTGCCGACACCTTCAACCGCGTGGTGATGGCATCAGAAGGCTACACCATTGGTTTGTGGCACACCATCCTCTCTACCCTCTCAAAGCTGTGACTACAATGAGCTGTGAGTGGTGATGGTGAGATTGTCGTTGTCGATGCGCTGCATATATTGCTGGATGATAGCTTTCAATTCGAGCTCCATGGGCTGCCAGCGTCGGGAACGGTTCACCAAGTTCACTTGTAGCAGTCGGTCGCTCTTGAAGCGGAATAAACCCGTGGTGCGTGTGCCGTCGAATTGCAGCAAATATTCCCCTTTCACATATTGATAGACGCCGTTGTGATAATTGACGGCAAAAGTGTGGTTATGCCGGGTGTGAAGCAAATCGCTACCGAAAGCAATGAATGTGCGGTCGTAGCCGAGATAGCCCATCACGGTAGGCATCACATCGGTGTGCTGCACGATGGGGCGGTCGTCAACACCACGGCGCAGAGTGGTGTCGGCAGGAGCATAGAGCACGATAGGCACGGCAAAGGCACCAAGGTCGGACTGATACACACTGCGGCACGACGGTCCGGTGCGGTCGGAGGTAATCACAAACAGGGTGTTGCCGTACCACTTCTGTTGCGAGGCAGCATCGAAGAAGCGGCGCAGCGCCATATCGGTATATTCCACACACCGGTGAACAGGCAATTTTCCCGCGGGCAAAAGTTGCCGGTATTTGGCAGGGACTTCATTGTTGTCGCCCAGCACTGCCGTAGCCACAAAAGGCTGCTTCATGCCATTGATTCCGTTGCAGCAGAATTGCAAAAATGGCTCATCGCTGATAGCGCCGGTGAGTGAAATATCGGCAATCGAATCGGGATGACTCAAGCGGTATTCATCTACGCCATAGAAGGCACCGAAGCCTGCCGCACGGGCAAAGGCACGGTAGCGCAAAGAGTAGGCATCGGAGCCGCAGAAGAATGCAGAGTGATAGCCCTTGTTGCGCAATTCGCCGGCAATGCTCGATAGCTTGTTGAGCGAAGTTCGGTTGAGGATAAACGACTCCTTCATCGTAGGAATTCCCGACAGCACCGCAGGCACGGCATCGGCATTTGTGCTGCCGTTGGCAAAGCAATAGCGGAAAGTGGTACCACGCGTCATGAGAGAGTCGAGAAACGGAGTGAAACCGCTGTAACTGCCGCCATCGAGGTCGCTATTAAGTATTCCCGAGTATTCGCTGCCAATTCCATTGAGAATAATCACCACCACATTCCGGTGCCCGAAACGCTTGCCGTGGACCGGGCTATGCACAGGCGAATAAGCAGCCTCCATGTCGGGGTCGGTGAGATAGGATGGGGCATCGAAGCTATCCCTACCTATTGTGCTGATTATAGTGAAAGGAGTGTTGAGCACCAATGCAGTCTCAACCGGGCGGTTGACAAACCGTGCCGCATTGCCTATGGTGACGGGTGGAGCCGACAGTGTGAAAGAGCCTCGCGCCCCGGCAAAGCCGAGCACGGCGGCTGCAAGCAGTGCCACAGAGTGCACGGCATAATAAGCGGTGAGATTGGAGGGACGAGGGGCTGTGGGAACGCGATAGAGCCTCCACATCGCCCACACCATAGCACCAAAGATAATCACCATGTACCAATGATTAAGAGCCTCAAAGGCAATAGTGGAGCCAAAATCGGCATCGCCGACGAGTGCCGCAAGCACATGGGCTGTGGTGCGATTGCCGGTGGTGCTGAAATACACACAATCGCAAAGATTAGCAGCCAAAGCCACGCCATTGAGCACAATCCACACACACTTGGTGAAGATGGCAAAACCGTGCGACTCCTTGGAGTGCACCGGCAGCAGCACAAGCAGCACATAGATGGCATTGACATAGACCATTGCCGAGGCATCAAAGAGCAAAGCACCGCGCAGCACATCGGCCACGAGCTGCCACGACAGATAATCGACGAAGCAGCCGATATTAGTCACAAAAAAGAGCACCCGGGCGAGCATCATCACCGCAAAAGCAATGACGACGTTGCACACCAGGCTCCCCAATCGGCTCCCTGTAGCCCTGAGCCACATCTCTTCAATCCACTTCCCCACACCCATATCCTAAATGAAATTAGTGTTTTGACGCGCTTTGCACATCAGCTCATATTGGCTGATAATATCCTCATAGGAGTGAAATCGCACCCTGTTCTTCATATCATTGAATGCAGTGCGACTCATCACTTTATTGAATTGCTCTTGTCGCTGGCGAGGAGCCACAATAATGAAGCGGCTGTTGAAATCCTGAAGGTCGCAGAATTTTATCACTGAGTTTTGTATGTCGGTGGTATGTTCCACTTCAAAGAAGCTGTTGGGCATGCGTCGCTCGTTGAACCAAATAGCATCAACAGTTCGAGCCCTATCCACCAGGTTGTCATAAGAAAACCGGGGAATCTGGATTGTAGAGCACACTTCGACTAATGGGCGATCAAGGAACTTCCGGTTCTGGTCTTGAGCAGGAACGAAAGTGGTGAATTTTTTCATATTCCCTATTTCAACGATTAATCCTTGATAATAACTATGAGTGAAGCGCTCGTC
>JBJFEF010000291.1:0-5076 GCA_051890435.1 Muribaculaceae bacterium | reverse complement strand
GGCATAGCGGAAACCCTCGCCAAGATACTCATAGTCGCTTGTTGCCCAGAAGATATTCCAGTCAACACCTTTCACCCGGCTCATGGTGTGGTCTTTGAGCAGCGTTGCGAGCAATTCAGGAGAATGCTTGCGGATATTGTCTTCGCGAATGTCGATTATTATCTCGTCCATTTGCCGATGGGTGCCGGTGGCTCCTTGCGGCAAATTTGTGGATAAAAGAAAAGCGGGAGCCTTAACCTTGCTCATTCCGCTCCAAGAGGCCGACCAAAGCCCGATATAGTAGAACGAGCAATGGTAGAAGCACCCCGCGTAGTATGTATATGCATATACTCCGGCGCACACTATGCCCTTATAGGAAGGGATAGAGTGTGCCGGAGAGTACATAAACGTACTCAACGGGCATCTACTATTGCTTCACTCTTGACTGCAAATTCAAAATTTCCGAAGTTTCGATTGGCCAAGAAATAAAGCGTCAGGTAAACGCCTTTCGTATGTCAACAAAAAATGATAACAGCCCGACGCCGGCGCATTTTCTCCTCTGAGCCGCCGTATTTCGCCGCGTTATCGCCACAAAATTAATAAAAATTCCTTATTTTAAGAAGCCAAAGCATATAATTGTTATAAATAATTATTACATTTGCAGAATAATCACTGACTATGATGCAAATTATAGTTTTCATTGATTCAGTAATTGATTAAAAACATATTATGGGAAGATTAAAACCAACAAAACCATTCATTACGAATAGGTGTACCGATGAAGATTTAGAGAAACGTTTTTCTTATCTTCCAAAGGAAGAGCGCGACAAGCTAATCTATGGTGACGACTTTGTAGAAGTCCCCCGCCGCGAGCTTGAACGCCTAAGGGTAAGATCCTACTCATACATCATTTGAGTAATGGATTTAGATTACTATAAATACAGCTTCGTACAAAATTTTAGGGACGACTTCAACTCTGATTCTTTCCTAAAATACAAGCGACTTTTTAAATTCAAATCTACAAAGTCGCATAAATGGTATTATGTTTGGGTTGAAGTATATGACCACCACATGTATGCGGTTAAATTTCACCTCAAAGAGCACAATGACAGCCCAAGGAAATACAATATTGTTACCGGACTAAATGAAGCCAGAATGGTGATTAACACTTGCATTCGCATTATGTCCGACATAGCATCATCTGATCCGCGCTCTTCATTCGGCTTTATTGGAGCAAATTCGGAGGGTGAGAAAATAAGGAACTCAAAAAGATTTCAAGTATATAGTTCTTTTATGGCAACTTATGTAGATCCTGATGAATTTATGCACATAACTATCATTGAGAAAAGTGCCTATATGCTGGTGCGTCGTAGTGAAATTGAAGCTAATCCTAATTTGGTATCGCAACTCAACCAAAAATTCAAGATTCTCTACGACTATTTTGAATGAAAGTTAGGGGATTTTAGGCTTTTGTTTGTGACTGAAAGTTTTATAATAATGATTTTTTGATATGGGAAAAATTGGTTTGCGGGGCTACAGCCGCGCTTTTTGGGTGAGTAACTCAGTAGAAATGCTCGAACGTATGGCTTATTATGCCATCTTCATCGTCATCACTCTCTATCTCTCTAATACGCTTGGTTTCAACGACTTTGAGGCGAGCATCATCTCAGGTCTATTCTCAGGCGGACTTTATCTCCTGCCTATTTTCACCGGTGCCTATGCCGACAAGATTGGCTTCCGCAAATCTCTCATCATTGCTTTCTCCCTCCTCACGGCAGGCTATCTCGGGCTCGCCACGCTGCCCACACTGCTGCAAAGCATGGGACTCGTTGAATATGGCGAAGTTACACGCTTCAGCGGCTTGCAGGAGTCGTCGCTCCGATGGCTCATCGTGCCCGTGATGATAGTAATCATGGTGGGTGGTTCTTTCATCAAATCGACCATATCAGGCTCCGTAGCCAAAGAGACCACCAGCGAAAACCGCGCCCGCGGTTACTCCATCTTCTACATGATGGTGAATGTGGGTGCATTCACCGGCAAGACCGTCATCGACCCCTTGCGACACGCCATAGGCGAAGAAGCTTATATCGCCATCAACTATTTCTCTGCCGCAATGACGCTCCTCGCTCTCATTGCCGTGGCGCTACTCTACCACTCAGCCCACACTGCCGGCGAAGGCAAGAGCATGCGCGAAATCGGGCAAGGCTTTGTGCGTGTTTTCACCAACAAGCGACTTCTTGCTCTCATCATCATCGTCACCGGATTCTGGATTGTGCAGCAACAGCTCTACGCCACTATGCCAAAATACGTAATCCGCATGGCAGGCGAAGCAGCACGCCCGGGCTGGATTGCCAACGTGAATCCCCTCGTCGTAGTGCTGGGCGTAGGTTTCATCACACGCCTCATGGCTCGCCGTTCTGCCATCACATCAATCACCATCGGCATGTTCCTCATCCCGCTCTCGGCACTCCTCATGGCGTGCGGCAACCTTTTCAGCTCGGAGATTATCAGCGGAATATCGAATATCACTCTCATGATGATTGTGGGCATCGTGTTCCAAGCTCTCGCCGAGTGCTTCATTTCGCCACGCTACCTCGAATACTTCTCGCTTCAGGCGCCCAAAGGCGAAGAAGGGCTATACCTCGGCTTCAGCCATCTCGACTCGTTCCTCTCCTCAATCTTCGGATTCGGGATCTCGGGAATACTCCTCACCAAGTATTGCCCCGACCCTGCCCTATTCCCTACTCGTGAGGCATGGGAAGCTGCAAGCGTCAATGCTCACTACATCTGGTATTACTTTGCTGCTATCGGACTCATTTCTGCCCTCCTGCTCCTTCTCTTCGCCATCATCACACGCAAACGCCCACAAAAGAGCGAGCAGCTTGATTAAGCTTGTGCGCGACAACATTAAGCCCCACACAGTCAGCTCCATAGGCATCGACTGTGTGGGGCAACTATATTTATTTTTTGCAAAACGCTATTTCAGGAAATTCTTTGTGCGGAGGAAATCGGCTATGCGGTCGAGCCAAGTGTAGCTGCCCGTGCCGGGCGACGCAAAGCGCTGGAAGCAGTGCTGTCGCAGGCAGAGCGTGTGAAGCTCGCTCTGAATACCCATACTGCGCATCTTCTCCCACACCTTCACCGACCCCATCGAAGAATATCCGTCGGCATCACCGTGGATAAACAGCATAGGAGCCGTATTCAAGTCGAAGCTGAAATCGGGCACAATGGTGGCATCGTCGGCATTGCCTCTGCCACTATTCTCCCCGTCGATACCGTCGGTAAGCACGTATGCCGGATAAATGCCTATTCCCCACTGCACGTTGCACGGCGTGCGGTCGATGTCATCGACAGGAAGATACGACTGGTGCATCGACGAGGTCACACCCATCAGCGTCAGGTGTCCGCCCGCCGAGCTACCCATGATTCCTATGCGGTTGCCGTCGAGCCCATATTTCGACGCCTCTGAGCGCACCAGCTTGATAGCACGTTGCAAGTCTTGCCACGCTGTAGTGTGCTTTGCAAGCCCCTCGGGGCGCGGAGTGCGATACTGCATCGTCACCACTGTCATGCCAAGGTCGTTGAGAAATCGGCGTGCCGGCATCACCTCAAATCCATGGCAATCGTTGCCCGAGTAAGCTCCGCCACTGTAGATAATCTGGATGGATGTAGTCTTCAGCTCCTTCGGGAAATTCCACTCAATGAACGGTTTGCACTGCTGCTCCTGTGCACAGGGCATCTTTCCCTCAGGCCACACATCTTGGCGCAACACCTCGCGGCGTGCCGAGTCGCTCTCAAAGCGGCTCATAAGGCTCACCTCAGGCTCTATCGGCTTATAGAATTGCATCTGTCGCATAAATTCCACAGCACGCTCCAGCCCGAAAGCACCATGGCCCTTGTCGGGATAAAGATGCAGCTCTGCCGGAATGCCACGGCGGCGAAGCTCGCGATAGATGAGCGTGGAGCCATTGGGCGAATATTCATCCATGCCGCCATGATGCAGCGACATGGGGCATGTGCGTGCGTCAAACTTCAGCACATCCGTTAGCTTCACATCGGCGCCATAGCCCAGGCGGCTGGCAGGGGTTCCGGTCTCACCGTCGGTAGTGACGTAGGCAGGAGCGTTCACTATTGCCCAGTTGATGTGGCATGGAATGGAGTCGAGAGCATCCACAGGCTCGTAGGCTCGGGTGAGCGAACTCGTTGCGAGCAGCAGAGCCAGGTGCGAACCTGCCGACATCGATATCGTTCCGATTTTCTCAGGGTCGAAGCCTCGCTTCTTTGCCTCGCTACGCACCATGCGCACGGCTCGCTGTGCATCTTCCCATGCAGTCTGATATATCGGCAATCCCTCGGGTCGCGGGGTGCGATACACAAAATTCACACACTGTATGCCCTCGCGGGTGAGGCGCTCGTTCCATTGCTTGATAAGATTCACATCGCAACACGAACTGTAGGCACCTCCCGAAATCAATATCAGGCACGCTCCGGTGCGTACACTCTTCTCAGGCGCCGGCATCCATTCAATGTAAGCCACACGATGTTTGTCGGGCTTGAAGTCGGGCATCCCGGCAACATCGATCATTGCGGCAATCTGGTGGGCTTGGCTGTGGGGCATCTTCCCCTTAGGCCACACCGTTTCGATATCGGCTGCCGACAAAGTCGATACAGAGAAACACAAGCACAGCAACAGTGCGAAGAAGCAGCGATTAGCATAATAGCAGGCTGATAGCAGCTCCGTTTTAGAGAAAAATTTGATTGTCATCATCCAAAAAGTTTAATTGTATATTTTTTATATAACGCCCATAATCATAGCCTTATTACCCCAGAGAGCAAAAAAATCCACAACACCTCAACAAATTTCCCCCCCCTCCGGATAATCGTTTCCCAATTAATCAACATATTTTCTAAACCGGTGCTATAAGAAGTATAAATTTTAAATGAAAAGGCTCTATGTCGTAGGAAATTTGTAACTCTGCAACTAAACACTTATGCGATAAGTAGTGCCACTCTAAGGAGGAACGACACCGGTTAGTGTGCGTTTCCTGTTTTCGTCACTTTTTTGGAGAAAAATTTTTATCCACTGATTTTCAACTC
>JBJFEF010000290.1:0-5080 GCA_051890435.1 Muribaculaceae bacterium | reverse complement strand
AAAAATAGTGCAAGGCGAGCGCAAAAGCAAATAAAAACGCAAGTTTTTAATTTGCATTAGCCGAGCCGCCGCCGATTTTATGGAAAAATAGTGCAAGGCGAGCGCAAAAGCCCCGCCATTTTTGCTATTCTACAACTCTTAGGCAGTGCCTGAAGGCAAAGTTCGTGGAAAAAAGTGTGCTTTCTGTTGTAAAGTTCGTGGAAAAAAGTGTAGTATTTTCTGAAAGTTCGTGGAAAAAAGTGTGCTTTTTGTTGCAAAGTTCGTGGAAAAAAGTGTATATTTGCGGTGTAAACGCATAATTCACAGCATTATATAAATTTCCCCGCAGAATGAAGAGAAAAATCATAGAAAAATTAAGACAATGGAAAGCCTCTGAGCTCCGAAAGCCACTTATCTTGGCGGGTGCGCGTCAGGTGGGTAAGACGTATATTTTAAAGATGTTTGGCAAGGAAGAATATGACAATATTGCATACGTCAATTGTGATAATAATCCACAGGTTAAGAATCTGTTTGCCGACGACTATGATATTCCAAGAATAATCACAGCAATAAGTGCGGTTACTAAGCAGGAAGTGAACCCCGGCACCACTCTAATCGTGCTTGATGAAATTCAAGAACTGCAGAATGGAATCTCAGCGCTGAAATATTTCTGCGAGAATGCTCCGCAGTATCATATTGCTGTGGCAGGGTCGTTGCTTGGAATAGCAATGCGACACGGTGAGTCGGCACCGGTTGGGAAAGTAAACATAATCAAGATGTATCCTATGGATTTTGAGGAGTATCTTATGGCAAAAGGAGAGGACCGCCTTGTTGATGTCCTGAAAAATGGAGATTGGGCTACAATATCAATGCTTCATGAAACACTGGTGAAATTGCTGCGTGAGTATTACTTTGTTGGTGGAATGCCTGAGGCTGTAGCTACTTTTATCAACACTCTTGATGCTAATGCAGTGCGCCGTGTACATAACGATATTCTTTACGTCTATCGCTCCGATATGTCGAAGCACGTGTCATCATCTTCTGCCACTCGCATCAGCATGGTGTGGCAGTCGATTCCTGCTCAACTTGCACGTGAAAACAAGAAATTCATATATGGTGCTGTGAAAAGTGGGGCACGGGCCAAGGACTTTGAGATGGCAATACAATGGCTTGTTGATGCCGGCTTGGTCTATCGCTTGTCGAAAGTGCGCGATGTGGCTATGCCGCTGAAATTCTATGAAGATTTTAATGCTTTCAAGCTCTACGTTCTCGATACGGGTCTGCTTGGCGCTATGAGTGAGATTGAGCCTGCCCAATTACTGCTTTCGAGCGATGCGTTGAGGGAGAGCAAAGGCGCTCTCACCGAGAATTATGTGCTGTGCCAGCTCAAGGGTATGGATGATGTATATCCCTATTATTATAGTCGTGATGACTCAAAGCTTGAGATAGACTTTGTGGTGCAGCACGATGGTAGAGTAACGCCAATTGAAGTGAAGGCTGAGGAGAATTTGAGGTCGAAGTCGCTGAGCTCATTTATGTCGGCACATAGCGAATTGCATGCTTTGCGGTTTTCTATGTCGAAGTATCGTGAGCAGGAATGGATGACCAATGTGCCTTTGTATGCAATTTGCGCCGGAGGCTTGTTTGGGGGTAGTGGTGATGAAGGGTGAATGAGGGGAAGGGCTATGGGGTGGTGCCGGGGGTGAGGGCGGAGAGACGGCGGTGGAGGAGGTGGGTGAACTCGTAGTTCTTCAGACCCCAGCGAGGGGAGATGAGGAGCGAGGCTGGCGACTGCGACACGAAGCGCTCCACGGCAATGCGGCGGGGGAGGCGCTGCAGCAGGTCGATACACACGTCGGCATATTCCTCGGCACTCCACTGCGCTACGGTCACTTCGCCGTCGGCAACCTGGCGAGCCAGGCGTGTGCCGCGAATGAGTTGCAGCTGGTGCATCTTTAGGGTGTCGATGGGCAGTGATGCCACGGCGTCGGCGGTGGCGCGGAAATCGGCGGTGGTTTCGTCAGGAAGTCCCATGATGAGGTGTAGCCCGCACAATATTCCACGGGCGTGGGTGCGCTCCACGGCATCGACGGTGTCGGCCCAGGAGTGGCCGCGGTTGATGAGCTGCAAGGTGCGGTCGTTGGCAGTTTCGGCGCCATATTCCACCATCACGAAGGTGTGGCGGCTCAGCCGGGCGAGGTAGTCGAGAAGGGCATCGGGCACGCAGTCGGGGCGGGTGCCGATAATCAGCCCCACCACGTCGGGCACAGCAAGAGCTTCCTCATACATCTCGCGGAGGCGCTCCACCGAGGCGTAGGTGTTGGTATAAGCCTGGAAATAAGCCAAATAGCGCATTGTGGGGTATTTACGCGCAAAAAATGCCTTACCCTTTTCCAATTGCTCGGTGATTGAAGCTGTGGTGGAGCAGTATTCGGGGTTAAACGTCTGGTTGTTGCAATAGGTGCAGCCGCCACGCCCTTTCGAGCCGTCGCGGTTGGGGCAGGTGAAACCGGCGTTGATTGATATTTTCTGCACTTTGCCTGTGAAGTGCTCACTGAGGAAGTCGGCAAAGTCGCGATAGGGTTTCACGGTGTTGTCGCTCATAGGCGTGTCGATTTGTTCATGAGGTAGGCATCGAGAATCACCATTGCAGCCATTGCTTCCACTATTGGCACGGCGCGAGGCAGCACACAGGGGTCGTGACGGCCGCGTGCCTTCAGTGTGATGCTGTTGCCGTCTTTGTCGATGGTGTTCACGTCGCGCAGCAAGGTGGCTACCGGCTTGAAAGCTACGCGGAATATGATGTCCTCGCCATTGGATATTCCGCCTTGAATGCCGCCGGAGTGGTTGGTGATGGTGTGCACGCGCCCGGAGGAGTCGGTAGTGAAAGCGTCGTTCACTTCACTGCCTCTGCGTGTGGCAAAGTCGAATCCGTCGCCATATTCAAATCCTTTCACGGCGTTGATGCTGAGCATAGCCGAGCCGAGCATGGCATGAAGTTTGCCGAATACGGGTTCGCCCAATCCCACCGGCACTCCGGTGATTACTCCGGTGATTACTCCGCCAATGGTGTCGCCCTCGCCCTTCACCTGCTTGATTAGCTGCTCCATTTCGGCAGCCTTGGCGGCATCGGGGCAGCGTACGGCATTTGTTTCGATGGTGTTGCGTGAATAGAGGCGATAGTCGCGGCTAAGGGCTATTGTGCCCACCTGCGATGTGTAGGCATAAAGGTCGATGCCGAGTTGGGCGAGGGCTTGTCGGGCAAAGGCGCCAGCCACCACGCGGGCAGCAGTCTCGCGTGCAGAGGAGCGTCCACCGCCGCGGTAGTCGCGCAAGCCATACTTTGAGGTGTAGGTGTAGTCGGCATGCGATGGGCGGAAGGCGTCCTTGATGTTGCCATAGTCGGCTGAATGTTGGTTCTCATTCTCGATAATAAACCCTATAGAAGTGCCTGTGGTAATGCCGTCGAGCAATCCCGAGAGGATGCGCACGCGGTCTTTTTCGTTGCGGGCAGTGACAATTGCCGACTGTCCCGGGCGGCGACGGTCGAGTTCACGTTGCACGGCATCGAGGTCGATTGCGATTCCGGCAGGCATACCGTCGATAACGCCGCCGATTGCCGGACCATGTGATTCACCGAAAGAGGTGAGGCGAAATATGTTTCCGAAAGAATTTTTCATTTTGTTGTGTAGGTAAGAGGTAAGAGTGGAGAGGTAAGAGGTAAGAGTGGAGAGGTGAGAGTGGATTATTCGATGGTGGCGATGTCGGCAACTGTGCCGCGCACGAAGCCTACCAGCTCGTTAGGCTCTATTTTTAGCTGCAAGCCGCGCACACCGGCACTCACATAGATGTAGTCGAAATCCTCGCATGTGCAGTGGAAGAAAGTGGGGAACGCCTTTTTCATGCCAATGGGCGAGCAACCGCCGCGTATGTAGCCGGTGGTGGGCAGCAGCTCCTTCATGGGAATGAGGTCGCACTTTTTGTTGCCCGATGCTTTGGCAGCCTTCTTGAGATCGACTTCGGCATTTCCGGGCACCACACACACAAAGTAGCCGGTGCGGTCGCCATGCAGCACCAGCGTCTTAAACACTTGGCGAATGTCTTCATTGAGCTGCTCGGCAATGTGGTTTGCGGCCAGATTGTTTTCATCGACCACATAGGGCACGAGCTGATAATTAATCTTAGCGCGGTCGAGCAATCGCGCCGCATTAGTCTTGTTAATTCCCGCCATAATTCTTCGCTGTTTTTAGAATTTACAGTGCGAAGATAGCAAAAAAACTTCGATTAGCGAAACAATTTCACATTTCGCGCTGAAAAGCCGTCAGAAATCGAGCAGGCGGAATGTGCGGCGGGCATAGTTGATGTCGTATTGCTGAAAGTGCCACCACTCGCGGCGAAAGGTGGTGAAACCTTGGGCATGCATGAGGCGTCGCAGCAGGCGCCGGTTGTTGAGTGCTTCACGGCTCAGGAGTCCGCGGCGCAGCAGGCTTGCCTCATTGTCGATGTGCGACACCTCGCTGAAGGAGTCGAAGTTGCTTCCCATATCCACCGGCACCCCGTCGCGTGCGATTGTCACGTCGGCGGCAATGCCGAAGTTGTGGTGTCCGCCACGATGAGGCTTTGCCACATATCGCCGTTGAGGGGTGTCCTTCACCACGTTCCACATGCGTTGCTGAACGCTTTGCGGACGGGCGGCATCGTAGATGATGAGCGAGAGGTGAGGGTCGATGCTGTGCAGCTCGCGTTGCACGGTTGCAAGAGCGCGGGCAATCTCGGGGCGGAAATAAGCCTTTGAGAGCGAGCCATACATGTTGCAGCCCACAAAGTTGTCGCTGCCGGCATATTTCATTTCCACTATTATCGAAGCATCAATGGTGGCGATATCCACCAGCCCATATTCACGCATCTTGGCATCAATATCGTTCGGAGCCTCTGGCTTAACGGTTTTCTTTGCAGCCGATGGTATGCCGCAGCATAGCACCGCAGCCGACAAAATCGACAATATTTTCACAATATACTTCATAATCATAGCGCAAAGATAGGCATTATCGGCGCAATCACAGCGCAAGCGAAGCATAAATTCTCTGTCGGTAGGTTTTTT
>JBJFEF010000289.1:0-5081 GCA_051890435.1 Muribaculaceae bacterium | reverse complement strand
CGCGGTCGGGGTCGAGATAGGCGAGAGCGAGATAAATGGAGTAGCTCACGTCGCGAGTCCACACGCCGTCCCACTCCACGCCGGCACGGTAGGTGCCATCGGGGCGCTGGCATCGCACGATGTCGGCGATAGCCATGTTGTAGAGTGCATCGACGAGTGTGTAGGGAGAGGAGAATTGCGGGAAATCGGTGTTGACGGCATCGGCGCGCCAGGAGTGAGAGGCTTCGTCGTCGGCAATTTCGGGATTCATGGTGAGAGTGATGGCATATATTCCCGGCTTGTCGGTGGGCTGGAGGTAGCGAGGATTTTCATAGTCCCAGTTGAGTGGAGCGATGTTTCCGGTGATGCCTATGCCGCGGAAGTCTTCCTTATATACCACATCGCCGGTGGGCGTGGTGTAGAACCCGTGGCTGTCGAAGCTCTCGAGAATGTCGCTGATATCGACGCGGAGGGTCCACTCCACATTGTTGGCGAGAGGCTTTGCTGCAACAGCAGGTTTGGGTTGGGCAACGCCAAAGGTGACAGTGGTGTCGGTGCCTATGAAGGCGTAGTGAGCTTTGCCCACAAGCAGCTCGTTGTCGCGCGAATTGAGCGAGAGGCGGAACTCGAGGAGCGACGACACGTCGGTCTCGCGTGGCGAGCGATAGTTTGACTCAATGAGTAGCGGACTTTTAGCCACAGCCACCCATTTGCCTTGCACCACGCTATCGACAGTTACGGTGAAGACGTCGTTTTGCGAAATCACATCGTCGCTCATGCCTTTTTGCTCGCGACAACCGGCAGCAAGCATACAGAATGCTGCCATACAACAAAGCATTTTTTTCATACTCATAGTGAATTAGCCATAATGATAAGCTGATATATGGCAAATTTAGCTAAAATCCTTGCAACCTACAAGCATTAGAGGAATAAAAATTATCATCGGGCACTAATTGCAGCGCCGATTGAGTTTATTGGCAAGTGTTAAAATCGTGTTATAATCTGCCGTTTGAGCAAAAAAATGCCTCAATTGGCAGATTATGATATATTATATTTTGCCGTTTGGAAGATTTTTTGTAACTTGCGGCAGATTATAACGAAAAAAATCGCAGAAGATATGAGTAAAATAATTGGACGAAAGCAGGAAATTGAAGAGCTGGAAAGAATATATAGAAGCGACAGGGCTGAGTTTGTGGCAGTGTATGGTCGCAGGCGTGTGGGAAAAACATTTCTCATAAAGCAGACGCTGAGGGGAAGGATTAAGTTTCAGCACACCGGCGTATCGCCTGTGGACCAGGAGGGCGAGCGCAACCGGATGAAGACGCAGCTTGAAAGTTTCTATTATTCGATGCTCAATCATGGGCTTGAGGGATTCAGGCAGCCAAAGACGTGGATGGAAGCTTTTTTCCAATTGGAACAACTGCTGATGAAACTCGATGATGGGAGCCGACAAGTGGTGTTCATTGATGAATTGCCATGGATGGATACGCCACGCAGCCGTTTTCTGTCGGCATTTGAGAGTTTCTGGAATGGCTGGTGCAGCGGACGCGACAATGTAATGCTTGTGGTGTGTGGCAGTGCCACATCGTGGATATTAAGCAACTTATCGAGAAGTAGAGGCGGATTATACGGAAGACTTACGCATGAAATAAAGTTGTCGCCCTTCACGCTTGGCGAGTGTGAGCAATATTTTGAACATGAGGGGATAGAATTGTCGCGCTACGACATATTGCAATCGTATATGGTATTCGGAGGTATTCCGTATTATCTGGGATATTTCCTCAAAGGATATAGCTTTGAGCGCAACACTGATATGATACTTTTCGGAAGTAAGCCAAGATTGCAGGATGAATTCAACCGCTTGTTCCGAGCTATTTTCACCAATGCCGAGGATTGCAAGAAAGTGATTCGGCTTTTGGCAACTCGCAATTATGGATTTACGCGTGAGGAGATAGCAACAGCCACCAAGTTGCCGCTTGGAGGAGGACTCTCCGACATTCTTGCGTCGCTGGTGGAAAGTGATTTCATAATGCGTTATAGCCCCTATGGAAAGGAAAAGAGCGTTTATTATAAGCTCATCGACAATTTTTGCCTGTTTTGGCTGAAATATGTAGAGCCTAACCATAAAGATGGAGCCTTTATGGTGGATAATGCATCATCGCAGATTATGAAATGGTGGAAAGGTGTGGCTTTTGAGCAGGTGTGTTGGCAACATATAACACAGATAAAGCGGGCATTGGAAATTGGAGGGGTGAGAACTTCGGTGTCCACCTGGTATCAGCGAGGCGATGAAGAAAAAATGGGTGCACAGATAGATATGCTGATCATGAGAGCTGACAATATTGTGAATCTGTGCGAAATGAAATTTGCCGGTGTGGAGTATTCGGTTGACAAGGACGAAGAACAAAAGATGATGAATAGAGTAGAGACGCTACAATCATCGCTAAAGAAGTGTCAGAAGGTGCATCTCACTCTTATTACGCCTTATGGACTGATACAGGGGAAGCATAGTGGGAAGATACAAAGGGTGATTGTAGCCGATGACTTGTTTGCGGGATGAGTGAGAGGTTGCAACGTAGGGGGATTTTTTGTAATTTTGTGGGCTGAAAGGAGGATAAATGATTGTTATGGTAAGGAAGACTCAACACAAGCGTGGAAAGGCGAAGGGCAGTGATGCACTGCGCTCGCTGCGAAATAAATTGATTGGCAGCGCGTGGCTGCTGACGGTGGTGGTGATTCTCTACTTCATTGTGCGCTTCATCAGCGCTACCAATGCTGCCGAGAGTGCCGCACAGGCTGCTGCCGTCAGTCGCGAGCAGCTGATGCAGGTGGTGATTCCCGATGGGGTAGCTTCGGTGAAGTGCTCTTACAAGGGCTATACGGCTTATTTCAACCCTGAATTGCATATCCCCAATGTGGTGATTTATGAACTCACAGGAGCAGAAACCGACGGCACGCAGCAGCGCTATAAGAACTTTATCACCGATGAGCGTGTGAAAGGATGCGCCAATCCTTGGGACTACAGCTACTCGGGATATGACCGCGGACACATGGCTCCGGCAGGCGATATGAAGTGGGACGAGGAGGCTATGCGCGAGTCGTTCTATATGACCAACATTTGTCCGCAGGTGAAAGCTCTCAACACAGGTGCGTGGAACAAGCTTGAGGGACGCGTGCGCGAGTGGGCAAAGCGCGACAGTGTGCTGATTGTGGCTACGGGTCCGATTCTCGGTGACTCGATGCCCACGATTGGCGACTCGAAGGTGACGGTGCCGCCTCGCTTCTTCAAGATAGTGCTTGCCTCGCACACTGAGCCTATGCGTGCCATTGCTTTCATCTACGACAATGCCCGCGCCACCGGCAACCTTGAGCAGCACGCCGTGAGCGTGGATGAGGTGGAAGAGGCTACGGGAATCGACTTCTTCAGCACTCTGCCTGATGAACTTGAGGATGCACTTGAAGCACAATGTGATGTGAAGCAGTGGGACCAGCGCAAGCGATAGGCGTGGCTATACCGGGAGATGTGCTTAGAAATTGCAAGATGATGAATTTTTTTGATTTTCTACTACGATGATGATTGCAAGCTATACCAACGATGATACTATTTGCGCAATTTCCACTCCGGCAGGAATGGGTGGAATTGCCGTGATTCGCGTGAGCGGACGCGATGCAGTGGCTATTGTGGCACGCTGCTGGCAAGGAGCTGCCATTGAGCAGATGAAAAGCCACACGGCACATCTGGGGCGCATCACCGACCCTGCCGATGGCTCGGTGCTCGACGAGGTGGTGCTCACAGTGTTTCGCGCCCCGCGCTCGTTTACGGGCGAGGACGTGATAGAGATTTCGTGCCACGGCAGCCGTTGGATTCAGCAAGAAATGATAAATCTGCTTATACGCAGCGGCTGTCGCTCGGCAACAGGAGGCGAATTTACGCGCCGTGCATTCACCAACGGACGTCTCGACCTGTCGCAAGCCGAGGCAGTAGCCGATGTGATAGCATCGTCGTCGAGAGCTTCACACCGCATAGCCATGAGCCAGATGCGCGGCGACTTCAGCCGCCAGCTGAGCACGCTGCGAGAGCGACTGCTGCACTTCGTGTCGCTAATGGAACTCGAACTCGACTTCAGCGAAGAAGAGGTGGAATTTGCCGACCGCTCACATCTGGTGGCACTTGCCGAGGAAATCAGAGGCGTGATAGCTCACCTCACCGACTCGTTTGCCGTGGGAAACGCAATCAAAAACGGACTGCCGGTGGCAATAGTGGGCGAAACCAATGCCGGGAAATCGACGCTGCTCAACTATCTTCTGCACGACGATCGCGCCTTGGTGAGCGACATTCATGGCACTACGCGCGACGTGATTGAGGACACCATCACTCTGGGCGGAACACTATTCCGCTTTATCGACACAGCCGGAATACGCGACACCAGCGACCGCATCGAGGCAATGGGAATAGAACGCACCTTCCGCAAAATGAGCGAGGCACAAGTGGTGCTATGGGTGATCGACGGCACCACCGACGTGAACGAACTGCCGCAGTTGGCAGCTCGCATACTCCCTGCCTTGCTTGCTCAGAAAAATGGCAGTGAGGCTGGCAGTGAGGCTGATGGAGTGACTGGCAAGGGGGCAGGCAGTGAGGCTGATGGAGTGACTGGCAAGGGGGCAGGTGGCTTTGCAAGCAGGCTTATTGCTGTGGTCAACAAAGGCGACTTGCTGAACGATGAGCAACAGGCAACACTGCGCGATGCACTGGCACGATTGCTCCCCGAAGACACGCCGACAATCATAATCAGCGCCCGCGAACACGCCAACCTCGATGCACTGCAGCATGCCTTGCTCGATGCCGCAGCCATCCCCGAAAACGACGCCAACGAGGTGATAGTGACCAACGCCCGCCACTACGAAGCCCTCACCCACGCCGGCGAGGCAATTAACCGAGCCATCGACGGGCTGCAAGCCGGCATCAGCGGCGACTTCGTGAGCCAAGACATACGCGAGTGCATGCACTACCTCGGCGAAATCACCGGCGAAATCACCCCCACCGACGTTCTCTCCTCCATCTTCCAGCACTTCTGCATCGGCAAGTGAGTGGCTGATTTACA
>JBJFEF010000288.1:177-5084 GCA_051890435.1 Muribaculaceae bacterium | reverse complement strand
TTTGCCTACCAGCTTGCCTACAACGTGATTCCTCACATCGACGTGTTCCAGGACAATGGCTACACCAAAGAGGAGATGAAGATGTTCAATGAAACACGCAAAATCATGCACGAGCCCGAAATCAGCGTTAGCGCTATGTGCGTGCGCGTGCCTGTGCTTCGTGCCCACAGCGAGGCTGTGTGGGTTGAAACCGAGCGCCCCATCAGCGTAGAAGAGGCTCGCGAAGCATTTGCAAAGGGGGAGGGCTTGGTGGTAATCGACAATCCTGCCGAGAAGCAATATCCCATGCCACTGTTCACATCGGGCAAAGACCCTGTGTATGTGGGCAGAATCCGCAAAGACCTTGCCAACGAATGTGGACTCTCATTCTGGGTGGTAGGCGACCAAATCAAGAAAGGCGCTGCACTCAACGCCGTGCAAATCGCCCAATACCTCCTCGCCCACAAGAAGTAAACTCCGGCACTGTGAAGTAGCAACAATAAGAGGCTGTTTCAGCGCAGCCTCTTTATCGTTAATATGTTGAGAAGATGAATTGGCTGTGTCGTAATCATTGGTTACGGCGCAGCCTCTCTTTTTAGCGCCATATAGCACAACACTTTAGAGCCATGCCCCTTATCGCACAAGGAGTTTCACAAGGTGGGAGATGCCTCTACCGCCTCGGGCAATGTAGCGGTAGCAAAGCGGATAGAGCCAACTCATAACCGGGTGCCGACGGCAGCGGCTCATAATGGCACTGTAGAGTGGCTCGGCGAGGTCACGGCGGTTTTCGCGGCGATATTCGGCAGCAAGCGCTATGCGGCGAAACTCAAGCATTCTCAGCAGCTGCTCACGCAGTTTTTCGTCAACGTCATAGCAGCACTTTTTGTCAGCTTTGTGCGAGCGCAACAATGCCTCCACTGCATCAATGGCACGCTCCCACAATCCACATCGCGAGGAAAAGTCGATGCCCGTTATCGAGTCGGCAGTAGAAATCACATGCACACGCACGCAATCGCCCATATAGGCTATGCGGGGCTGCTGCAACAGCAGGCGGAAACCAAGCTCCCAATCGTCCCAGCACAGCATTGCCTCATTCCATGCCCCGGCTTGCTCAAAGAGGCTACGGCGTACAATATAACGCTGTGTGGCAAGCGAGGCGTGAAACAGATGGTGCACAAGCAAGTTGCTCTCATAGTAGGGATATTCGCGATGCGAGCCATCGAGGTTCACCACATCCACACGAGTCACCACCAGGTCGGCAGCACCACCCACAGCATCTATGCGCTGCATATAGCTCTCCACAAGGTCAGGATCCATCAGGTCGTCGCTGTCGAAAAACATCACCCATTCGCTATCCGAAGCCCTGAATCCGGCATTCCTTGCTGCTGCAGCACCCGGAGTGGCACATTGCACCACTTTCACCTGCATTTCGCTATGCTCTTGCTTGAAGGTCTCCAGCACCTGCATTGTGTCGTCGGTGGAGTTGTTATCTACAAGCACAAGGCTATAGTCTTTGTAGCTCTGCGCTGCGATTGCCTGCAAAGTGGGCTGCACTATACGGGCACGGTTATATACCGGCACAACTATATCAATTCTCGATTTCCTCATTGCTGCCATAATTTATCCACAAATATACTACAAAGAACCCGATTTTTTTATACTTTTGTAGAAATTTCAATAATCACGAGTAATTTATGAGGATTCTCTTTATCGGTGATGCAAGCAATTTCCACAACACTCTCGCCCACGCTTTGCGCGAAATGGGGCACGAGGCTGTGGTTGCCTCTGCCGGCAGCTCTTGGATGAACACCGAGCGCGACATCGACCTACTTCGCCATCCCGGCCTACTTGGTGCTCTGCGATATGTGGCAGACATTGTGCGTGCCCTGCCACGATTACGCGGCTTCGATGTGGTGCACATTGTCAACCCCATATTCCTTGATCTCAAGCCTGCAAAGGTGCGTATGATTTTCGATTATCTGAAGCGACACAACCGCAGCATATTCCTCTCTGCCCTCGGCACCGACTATGAATATGTGCAACGATGCTACGACGGCCACACTTTCCGCTACTCTGATTATTTCATTGGCGACAAGCCATCTCCTTATATGCTTTCTCCCGAGAGTGCACACGATAGTACCTGGCTTGAGCCTTTCATGAAGCGGCACTCCGACCACATCATTCCTCGCCTCGATGGCATTGTGGCGTGCCTCTATGAATACTACGAAGCCTATCTTCCCGTTGCGCCCGAAAAGCTCTCCTATGCCGGCATCCCCATCGACACAGCCTCGCTAAAGCCACATTTCATCGATAGTGTCCCCGACAAGGTGCGTCTTTTCATTGGAATACAACGCGATCGAAACTACATTAAGGGTACGGAGCGACTGCTTGCCGCGGCTAAGCGCGTGTGTGAGCGCCACCCAAATCTCTGTGAACTGCAAGTGGCTGAAAGCGTGCCCTACAAGCAATATGTGGCTATGATGCAAAGCTCGCATGTGCTGCTCGACCAACTCTACTCCTACACTCCGGCTACGAATGCTCTCCTCGCTATGGCGCAAGGTATGGTGGCTGTGAGTGGCGCCGAACCTGAATACTACGAGCTTATAGGCGAACGAGAGAATCATCCAATAATCAATGTGTTGCCCTACGATGATGATGCAATAGTCCGCACCATCGAAGACGTCGTTATGCATCGCGACCGCCTTCCCGAGCTTTCGCGCCGCAGCCGCGACTTTGTGATGAAACATAACGATAGCCACGTGGTGGCACAGCGCCACATTGGCTTTTGGAAACAAATAATAGACAACAACCAACACTCTACCACCCATAAACTATGACTACTCTCGACGTACTTATCTGCACGCTCAACGAAGGAATCCTCCGAGTGAAAAATGTGTTGCTTCAACCACAGAGTGGCATTCGATATGTGGTATCGTGGCAGCAAGATGGCTACAAATGCGACATTCCGCCCGAACTTATCCGCAGCGACGTCGCTATATCAACCATATCCGGTCGCGGACTAAGCCGTAACCGCAATAATGCCATCGCCCAATCTACGGCCGACATCTGCCTTATTGCCGACGATGATGTGAAATATACGCCCGATTCGTTTCGCGCCGTAATCAATACTTTTGAGTCGAATCCAAATCTTGATATTGCAACTTTCCGCTCTCAATCTGAATTTGAGCAAAAGATATTCCCCGACTATCAGTTTAATCTTGCAAAGCCCACAAAAGGCTACTATGCAACTTCATTTGAGATAGCATTCCGACGAAAATCGATTGCACGCAAGCTGCGATTTAACGAGCTTTTCGGGCTCGGGGCACCTGTGCTCCATGCAGGCGAGGAAAACGTATTTATCATTGATGCTGTTCGGCAAGGACTCGATTGCCGCTTCTTCCCCATAACAATTGTAACACACAATCACCCCACCACAGGAGTCAATCCAATACAGACTCCGGGCACTCTGATGGCGCAAGGAGCCTATATCTATATCGCATATCGCGACTGCACTGCTCCACTGCGATATGTGCTGAAAGCATGGCGTATGAGCCGTAGCACTCGCACCGGCTTCTTCAGTGCCCTATGGTACATAACAAAAGGTGCCGCCTACGCAAGGCGACACCTCAATATCTCATAGCTTCGACAATTACATATATTTTGCCACCTTGCGGTCAAGGTCGGTGATGTCGGTCACGCGCTCCACTATTTCGCCCTTGCGGTCGATGATATAGGTGAGCGGCACTTGTGTAACGTTATATGATGCCAAGTTGCGCGACTCTATGCCCATCGGGTCATACACCGTAATCCATGGCAGATTCACTGCCGACTGGCGCCACTGGAACTCCTCAGTATCGATTCCCACCTGGAATATTTCAAGCCCTTGTGCCTTATATTTGCGGTACACATCGGCAAGCACCTTGTTGCACACAGGCGACCACTCAGCGCTATAAACGGTGAAGTTGAGCAGTGTCACCTTGCCTTGCTTTGCCACTTGCTGCAAATCCTGCATCACGCCCTTCTTGTCCTGAAGCTTAATGTCGATAAGCGAAGCCTCGGCAACAAACATGGTGTCGCTCGGTGCCGTAGCACTGCGGCGAGCTGCCAAGCCTTGGCGCAAGCGATCTACCATATAGGCAGTGCGAGGGTCATTGGGGTGGAACGAATTGAAAGCATTAGTCACCGCACCGATAATCTTGAAATCAAAATCATTCACGGGATTAAAGAGAGGCTCATCGCCAATATACTTGTTGATGATGTAATAAGCCACAATGCTACCCGGGTCGCTCAGAATCTGGTTGGCAAGCTCACGCTTCCATTCCTCAGCCTTGGTGGCATATTCTGCAGCAGGCAGAGCACTAAGCTCAAGAGCCTTTTTGTCGATATTCATCACCTTCACCGCATTGTCGGTGCCACTAAGCTCATAGTCGGTGCCAAATCCGGCAAGCGTAGTAGTGATTTCGATGTGGTCGAGGCTATCAATTGGGAAATAAATCATCTTCTCGCCGAGGCGCAAGCGATACACATCGGCAAACTGCGGTGCAGGCTGCTCTATCGAGAACTTTCCGTTGCCTGAAGTCTTCACCGAGTCGATGATAAACCAGCGACCGCTGTTCGACGACTCAAGCACCATCTTGGTAGTATCGGCAGCGCCCTCAATGTTTCCTGTCACTTTGAAACCGCTATCGCCGCAAGCACACATCACAGCAGCCATTGCGGCAATCGGTAGAATATGTTTCTTCATAAAAGTCGGAATAAAAATTTTTGTAGATTTGAAAATTCTTGCAAATCTACAAAAAATTTGTGCAAATCGAAAGCAAAGTGCCAAAAATTTATTTTTGAGCACTCTGCTGAGATGCCGCCAGATTTATCCAAAATTTGTGCAAATCGAAAGCAAAGTGCCAAAAATTTATTTTTGAGCACTCTGC
>JBJFEF010000288.1:0-77 GCA_051890435.1 Muribaculaceae bacterium | reverse complement strand
TGAGATGCCGCCAGATTTATCCAAAATACACCCCTATTCCCAATCCGAAGTATCTCGCACGACCTCTTTACTGGTGA
>JBJFEF010000287.1:0-5116 GCA_051890435.1 Muribaculaceae bacterium | reverse complement strand
ACAAAGTTAATATTTTTATCATACACAGAAAAGCAAATTTTCACATATTTTCAGCCCTAAACATTATTTAATATTCAATAACACCATTTTTAATTTCCACCCCACCATTTCCCCCACCTCCCCCCAATATATCCCACAATCTTCTGTATCAACTTACATTCTCGACGATTTTTCACCCTCCTTTGGCTGTTCACTATCGCTCCAGGCTCACGGCGAGGCGGCTTGGGGGCAGATTTTTCTCCGCGTGCGAAAATTTCTTTTCACGACATATACCGTTATTTCGCAATTTATATTTAACTTTGCGGTGAGAAAGCCACCGAAGGCTTCTCTCTTTGTTTTTTCTATTACACAATTTTTTCAAACAATCAACATGGCACTAAACGCAATTCTTGGTTTCTTCAACCTCGGCACTGGCGAGATTATTATCATAGCTATCGTGATTCTACTCCTCTTCGGCGGAAAGAAGATTCCCGAACTCATGCGCGGCATCGGTAAGGGCGTGCGCAACTTCAAGGAAGGCCTCAACGACGTGACCGACGAAATCAATAAGGTCGATGACAAAAAGTCCTCGGCCGACGAGAAAAAATAACTATCACGGCAGTGGGCGAAAACAACTCATCTGCTGAGATGTCGTTCTGGGGGCACCTCGATGCCCTGCGATCTGTGCTCTGGAAGGCGGCGGTGGTCCTCGTGGGTGCCGCAGTGGCTCTGTTTGCCGTTATGCCCGACATCTTCGACAGCATCATCCTCGCTCCTTGCCGGGGCGACTTTGCCCTCTATCGCCTTTTCGCCTGGATTACGGCTCAATTCCCTTCGCTCCCTCAATTCTCCACCGAAGGCTTCTCGGTGAAGCTCATCAACATTCAGCTCGCCTCGCAATTCTTCATTCACATGTCCACATCGTTCTGGCTCGCACTCGTGCTCACATTCCCTGTGCTCATCTATCTGCTGTGGACCTTCATCCGCCCCGCACTCTACGACCATGAGCGGCGTGGCGTGCGCGTGGCTTTCATCTTCGGCACCTTCATGTTCTTTCTCGGCGTGGCTGTGGGCTACTTCGTGGTGTTTCCCGTGACGCTACGTTTCCTTGCCGACTACCAAGTGAGCGCACTCATCCCCAACCAGATATCGCTCGACTCCTATATGGACACATTCGTGGGAATGTTGCTCGTGATGGGGCTCGTGTTTGAATTGCCGCTGGTGGCATTCGCCCTCAGCGCTGTGGGCATACTTCACCGCGACACCCTACGCCGCTACCGCCGTCACGCCATCGTGGCACTGCTCGTGGCAGCAGCCCTCATCACCCCCACCGGCGATCCCTTCACCCTCACCATCGTCTTCCTCCCACTCTACCTCCTCTACGAAGCCAGCATCCTAATCGTCAAGCCCTAAGCACCACCTTATAACACCGCCACCAGAGAGCAACCCACCCCCATTAGCCTTATTAGCCCCATTAGTCCTATTAGTCCTATTAGTCTCATTAGTCCTATTAGTCTTATTAGCCTTATTAGCCTTATTAGCCTTATTAGTATAATTCTCCCTAAGTGGCGTGCCGTAGCCACGCGACAATAGTAGCATCTCACACTCTCAATCACACCTCCTTCGCATATCATGCTACCACCCCTCGCTTGCCCACACAATACTCCATTTCGCACCAAATTTCGTCTTTTTTGCACCTATTTACAAAATTCCTACCTATTTTTATAAAATATTTTATTATTTCTCTTTGCTTTAAGAAAACATTTTGTATATTTGCGCCGTGTTTCAATAGAGTGTGTAAACATTATTAAGCAACTATTTCAAAAAAACAACAACATATTATTAATCAAAAAATCATTTTATTATGAAGAAATTCTACTCAATCGTAGCAGCCGCGCTGCTGCTCCCCGCAAGTGCCCTGGCAGAAGGCATCAATATAGCCGGTGCCACTCAGCTATTCGACAAGAACATCTCGGAGTATTATGCCACTGACTTCCGCAACACCCATGTTTCACTCGCAGCTTGTGGTGAGGCTCTCGTACTCAACTTTGGTGACGGTACCACTCCTATCTACATCAACCCACAAACCGGAGAAAAACTCGGAGAAATTGCTCTTGGCTCAGCCGATGCTACCGGTTCGGTAGCTTCCGACTGCGCAGGCAACATGCTCATCTGTAACTTCAGCCCCAGCGGATCTACTTTCAAGGTATGGAAAACATCTTCGGTAACCGCCGAACCGGTTGAGATCATTTCTCTCGACCACAACACCGGCCTCGACCTCGGTGCTCGTCTCCATGTGCAGGGCGACATCAATGATGATGCACAGATTGTTGCAACAATGACAGGACTCTATGCCCAGCACATCTATCGCTGGAAAGTAACAGGCGGAGTAATCGGTGAGCCGGAACTCGTTGAGCTCCAAGGCGTCGGCCAATGGTATCAAGGCAGCAGCAATGCCAAAGCTATCGCCCACTCTATCAATCCTGCCGACGGATATTACGTTGGTCACTACCAGAATGGTGCTGATGAGTTCTACTATGTAAACGGAGAAACTCTCACAGCTACCAACTACGTGAAAGAAGACGGCGAAAGCGCTTGGGCTTTCGCACCCAATGCCGGTGACTCTCGTGCCTTCAATGGCAAGAACTACACAGCAGTGCTCGAACTCAGCTACTTCACAGGCTGGGCTATCACTTCCTATGTGTACATCTACGACACTACCGACCCCACAACTCTCACAGGATCCATCGCTACGAATGCACTCAAAGAAATCGAGATGACAGTGCAAAGTCCTGCTGAAGGCGCAATTGCTGCCGAGATGGTTTCTGACAACTATTGCGATCCAACCGACGATGTTCTTCTCTTCCCTTACGGCGACAATCTGCTTGCTTACTTCGTATCGACTTCCGACCTCGATCTTATGGCTTATGCTTTCCCATTAGACCCAAGTGGTGTTAATGCTATTGCTACCAAGGACATCCGCGCTTACGGTGCCAAGGGCGCTATCGTGGTTGAGAACAATGGCGCTACCGTTGAGGTTTACAACGCTGCCGGTGCTGCCGTAGCTCGCACCAACAATTCTCAAATCAACGTTGCCCCGGGTCTTTACATCGTGAAAGTTGCCGGAAACACTCAGAAAGTCCTCGTGAAATAATCCCCAACACACCTTAAATACACCAGCCCGGAGCTCACCAGCCCCGGGCTGTTTCATTCCCTCCCCCTCCAAATCCACCCCTAATCATTCTCATCAAAAACTTTTTTTTCGCACAACTGCCCCAATTTCTCGCAGATTATGCGTAACTTTGCAGAAGTTAGGCGGCATCTCGGCATATCCGCTGAAGCAAGCTTCGCGTTTCTGCTCTCGATTTGCTCTAACTTTGCAGAAGTTAGGCGGCATCTCGGCATATCCGCTGAAGCAAGCTTCGCGTTTCTGCTCTCGATTTGCTCTAACTTTGCAACGAGTTATAACCCGATGAATTATAATCAAAATTTCGATACATACATTACACTATGGCTAAAAAAGCATTATTGATGATTCTGGATGGTTGGGGTATTGGCAACCATTCTAAAGCTGACGTCATTTTCAGCACTCCTACTCCCTATTGGGACAGCCTTATCGCTAACTATCCCAACTCGCAGCTCCAGGCGAGCGGCGAAAACGTGGGTCTCCCCGACGGACAGATGGGTAACTCTGAGGTAGGTCACCTCAACATCGGTGCCGGTCGCGTGCTCTATCAAGACCTCGTGAAAATCAACAAGTCGATCAAGGACGGTTCTATCCTCCAAAATCCTGAGATTAAAGCCGCTTTCTCCTATGCCAAGGCTAATGGCAAGGGTATGCACTTCATGGGTCTCACATCTACAGGCGGCGTGCACAGCTCGTTCGAGCACATTCTCGCTCTCTGCAACATCGCCAAGGAATACGACCTCAACGACGTGTTTATCCACTGCTTCATGGACGGTCGCGACACCGACCCCAAGAGCGGTAAAGGCTTCATCGAGCAGCTCCAGGCTCACTGCGACAAGACAACCGGCAAAATCGCTTCTATCATCGGACGCTACTACGCCATGGACCGCGACAAGCGCTGGGAACGCGTGAAGATTGCCTACGACCAGCTCGTCAACGGCGAGGGCGAAAAAGCCGACGACATGGTGGCTGCAATGCAGAAGTCTTACGACAACGACGTCACCGACGAGTTCGTTAAGCCTATCGTAAACTCCACTGTCGATGGCCGCATCAAAGAGGGCGACGTGGTTATCTTCTTCAACTACCGCAACGACCGCGCCAAGGAAATCACCATGGTGCTCACTCAGCAGGATATGCCCGAAGCCGGAATGAACACCATCCCGGGTCTGCAATACTACTGCATGACCCCCTACGACGCTTCGTTCAAGGGCGTTCACATCCTCTTCGACAAGGAGAACGTGCAAAACACCCTCGGCGAATATCTCTCTTCGCTCGGCAAGAAGCAGCTTCACATCGCCGAGACCGAGAAGTATGCACACGTCACTTTCTTCTTCAATGGCGGTCGCGAAACTCCCTACGAGGGCGAAGACCGCATCCTCGTGGCTTCTCCCAAGGTTGCTACCTACGACCTCAAGCCCGAAATGAGCGCCTATGAGGTGAAAGACAAACTCGTGGAAGCCATCAACACCGACAAATACGACTTCATCGTGGTGAACTATGCCAACGGCGACATGGTGGGACACACCGGCGTGTATGAGGCTATCGAGAAAGCCGTTGTGGCTGTTGACAACTGCGTGAAAGAAACCGTTGAGGCTGCAAAGGCTCACGACTATGAGGTGATTATCATCGCCGACCACGGTAACGCCGACAACGCTGTGAACGAGGACGGAACCCCCAACACCGCCCACTCGCTCAACCCCGTGCCTTGCGTTTACGTCACCGCCAACAAGGATGCCAAAATCAACAACGGAATCCTTGCCGACGTGGCTCCCACTCTGCTCCACATCATGGGCATCGAGCAGCCCAAAGAGATGACCGGAACCAACCTAATCGGCTGATTTTAGTGTAGGGTCGCGCTCATTGCGCCCCCGATCACAATAAACAAAGCACAGGAAGCGACACATCGCCTCCTGTGCTTTTTATTTATCCTCTCCACTCTCACCTCTTACC
>JBJFEF010000286.1:0-5144 GCA_051890435.1 Muribaculaceae bacterium | reverse complement strand
ATTGAACTCGCCGGTGTAGTTGATATGCTCATAGATTTCATCGGCAAGGATGATGATGTTGGGATATTTTGCAAGCACATCGGCAAGGGCGCGAAGCTCCTCGCGCGAATACACGCTTCCGGTGGGGTTCGACGGCGAGCAGAGCAGCACCATGCGCGTCTTGGGAGTGATTGCAGCCTCAAGCTGGTCGGCGGTAATCTTGAAGTTCTGGTCAACGCCGGCAGGCACGAGCACGTTCACGCCCTCGGCAAGTTTCACCATTTCCACATAGCTCACCCACGCCGGGGTGGGGATAATCACCTCGTCGCCGGGGTTGATGAGCGAGAGGATGCAGTTGCAGAGCGATTGCTTGGCTCCATTCGACACGATAATCTGCTCGGGGGCAAACTCAATGCCGTTTTCGCGGCGCAGCTTCTCGCAGATGGCTTTACGCAGCGAGAGGTAGCCTGGCACGGGAGTGTAGAAAGTGAAATTGGCGTCGATGGCAGCCTTTGCAGCCTCCTTGATGTGGTCGGGGGTGTGGAAATCGGGCTCACCCACCGAGAGGTTAATCACATCAACGCCTTGAGCCTTTAGCTCGTTGCTTTTTTGCGACATAGCCAGCGTGGCCGATGGCGACATCGCGAGAATGCGGTTTGAAAGTTGGTCCATATATATAATAATGTGTCGTTTTGTTGATAAAATTCATTTCTGTTGTTGGAGAGAGCAGCGCCGCGGGCTTAGTGGTTGAGCAGCTCTTGCGGAAGGGCAGTGCCGCGGCGTGGGCTTGCGGAAGGGCAGTGCCGCGGCGTGGGCTTAGTGGTTGAGCAGCTCACGCACTGCCGGGGTGAGATATTGGTCGAGGTTAAACCGGGGCACTTCCACCTCCACTGCGCCTACTGCCCACGGAGCGATGTCGTAGGGGTTGTAGTAGAACACGATGCTGTCGTCGGTGAGATAGACGTTGTGGGTGAGGAAAATCTGGTCGATGAAGATGCCCGATTTCTCGGCAAGCTCGTCGAGCGAGGTGGCGTAGTATTGGTCGCAGAGCGAGGCTTTCACCACGTCGAGGATTATCTCGTCGTTGCCCGGCATGAAAATCTCGTTGAAGTCGAGCACGTTGTTGTGGGCGATGTCGTAGTTGAGGAAATTGGCTGAATAGCTCGGGTGAGCGCCACCTTGATACTCAGAGTGCTCTATTTTATACACTATGTAGCTCTCGCAGAATCCCACAGTGTGGCAGCGCACTTTCTGCCACAGCTCGCGCACGGTGTCGTAGTCGCCGGCAGGCAGCGAATCCACGCGCGAGAGCTTGTAGTCGCCGAAGCCGATGGGGTGGGCGAGATATTCGCCGATAGCGGCGTCGATTTCAGCCGGCTTGGAGTCGAACACTGCCGAGAGCAGCGAGTCGTGCAGGCACGAGATGTCGGTCGCACCGAAGTTTTCGGGCCATTGCACCGAAACCGAGCGGGTGGTATATACCGCCACGTCGGCGCCAAATGTGGTGTCGCCGTCACACCGGTAGGTGGCTGAGGCGGTCTTGAAAGTTTCGTTGATGATGAAGTTGTTGATGGCTCCTTGCGCGGTGGCGCTGTCGCTTGTGGCGTCGCCTTTGGCTGCTGTGTTGGCGCAAGCCGATGCCGAGAGAAGAGCGATGATGCCAAGAAGGCTCATTGTAGATTTGTTCATAGTGAAATACTTATGTTTTGTGGCACAAATTTATACATTATTTACAACAAAAGCACGAAAAAGTTTGATAGAACCGCAAAATTGTAACACGATTGTAACACAAAAATCCCCCAAATCGCCCAATAATCGGCTAAAAATTGCACATAAACGCGCTTGTTGTGCAAGAACTGTGAATTTTAATCAAGAAATTTTTCCATATATGAATAATAATTACTTACTTTGCACAGCGAAAATAACTAAAAATCCAATATTTTAATAACAATTAAAACAGAATTATTATGTCAGAAATCGAAGAAAGAGTAACAGCGATAATTGTTGACAAGCTTGGTGTTAATGCTTCAGAGGTTAAGCCCGAGGCTACTTTTGCACAGGATCTTGGTGCAGATTCACTCGACACAGTAGAGCTCATCATGGAGTTTGAGAAGGAGTTTGGTATCACAATTCCCGATGACAAGGCAGAGGGTATCACTACTGTAGGTGACGCTATCTCTTACATCGAGGCTAACAAGTAATCATTCACTCATTCCAACTTTTTTTCTGTATAAACGGATGGAATTAAAGAGAGTAGTTGTAACCGGACTTGGAGCCATCACTCCGATTGGTAACGACGTGCCCGCTACTTGGGACAGCGCCGTGAAAGGTGTGAGTGGAGCCGGTCCTATTACTCATTTCGATGCTTCACTGTTCAAGACTCAATTTGGCTGTGAGGTGAAGAACTTCAATGCGACCGAGCATTTCGACCGCAAGGAGGTGCGCAAATACGACCTCTATGCTCAGTATGCTCTCGTGGCTGCTCGCCAGGCTGTTGCCGATGCCGGCATCGACGCCGAGGCTGTTGACCACGACCGCGTGGGAGTGATTTTCGCTGCCGGTATCGGTGGCCTTCACACCTTTGAGGAAGAAGCCGGCTACTACGAATCACATAAGGAGCTGGGACCGAAGTACAACCCGTTCTTCATTCCCAAGATGATTGCCGACATCGCTGCCGGTCACATCTCTATGCAATATGGATTCCGTGGCCCTAACTTCGGAACCGTGTCGGCTTGTGCTTCATCGACCAACGCTTTGATCGACGCCTTCAACTACATCCGCTTGGGTATGGCTGATGCTATCGTCACCGGTGGTGCCGAGGCTGCTATCTATCCTGCCGGTGTGGGTGGCTTCAACTCAATGCACGCACTCTCTACCCGCAACGACAGCCCTGAGACGGCTTCTCGCCCATTCAGCGGCTCGCGCGACGGTTTCATCATGGGCGAAGGCTCGGCTTGCCTCATCTTCGAGGAGCTTGAGCACGCAAAAGCCCGTGGTGCAAAGATCTACGCTGAGGTTGTGGGTGGTGGTATGTCGGCCGATGCTTATCACATCACCGCTACACACCCCGAGGGTCTTGGAGCTAAGCTCGTGATGAAGAACGCTCTGAAAGATGCAGGATTGCAGCCCGCTGATATCGACTATATCAATGCTCACGGCACTTCTACTCCCGTGGGTGACTTGTCGGAGGTTAAAGCCATCAAGGAACTCTGGGGCGAAGATGCCTACAAGCTCAATATCAGCTCTACCAAGTCGATGACCGGACACCTCCTCGGTGCTACCGGCGCTCTTGAGGCTCTCTTCTGCGTGAAAGCAGTGCAGACTGATATCGTTCCGCCTACTATCAACCATGCCGATGACGACCTCGACCCAGAGATTGACTACAAGCTCAATTTCACTTTCAACGAGGCTCAGAAGCGCACCGTCAACTATGCGCTCTCCAACACATTCGGCTTTGGAGGCCACAACGCAAGCATTATCGTGAAGAAGTGGGCTGAATAATCCCCCTTTCATTCCCGATCGCCAATAACACGAAGCCCTGCCGCACTTGTTGCGGCGGGGCTTCGTCGCTTCACAGGGTGGCAGCTCCCAATTAGACTAATAGGACTAATTGGACTAATAGGTCTTATTGGTCTTATTGGTTGCTGCTATTTCTTGTTAAAAATCGGGTGAAATGTTAATTAATTGTGTTAAATATGCGATTTTGAGGCTCAAAAAGGCGAAAAATCCAAAAAAAAGTAGTTAATTTGTAGCTGATATACGAATACAATTATCAAGACTACGAGAAGTGGACTAAATAACCTACTTACCTATGATTGATAGATAACGACTCAAGTCCGTGAAAACTAACTGATTAGGCTCGCACCTGGCCGGTTTACTATCTTTCTTTTATGGGTTTGGCGGAGTTCGCCGCGACGTGTATGCAGTGATAAGAGTAGCACGCTGTATCCATTACTTATGATTTTTTTATAATTAATTGAAATATAAACCCAAATGTAAAACTAAAAACATTCTTGCATGAAGAACATTTGTTTTCAGATGAATCGGAAAGCATGGATTGTGATGCTTTTTGCATTATGCCTTGTCTTTCCTGCTTTAGCGCAGAAGATTACCGTACAAGGTACGGTTGTCGATGGTACCGGTGAGCCCCTTATCGGTGCGAGTGTTATACCGCAAGGTACAACAGCAGGTGCCGCAACAGATTTCGACGGAAAGTTCCAGCTTACCGTTGATGCAAAAGCCACTCTCGTGGTATCTTACGTGGGTTACGACACCCAAAGTGTTCCCGTAAACGGTCGCAAAGAAATCACCATCGTGATGAAAGAAAATTCTCTCGTCCTCGATGAGGTTGTTGCTATCGGTTATGGTACAGTAAAGAAAAACGACGCTACCGGTTCGGTTAACACCGTTAAGCCGAGCGAAATTCAGGCCGGTCTTGCTACATCAGCTCAAGACCTTCTCGTAGGTCAGGCTCCTGGTGTGGTTGTAACTGCTGCCGGTGGTCCTGAAGGTGGAGGTACAATCCGCGTGCGTGGTGGTTCGTCACTCAACGCAAGCAACGACCCTCTTATCGTTGTTGATGGTGTGCCTTTGGACAACTCAGGCGTGCAGGGTATGGGCAACGCCCTCTCTATGATCGCTCCTGACAACATCGAGAACATGACTATCCTCAAGGATGCTTCGGCTACCGCTATCTACGGTTCGCGTGCATCTAACGGTGTGATCATCATCACTACCAAGAAGGGTAAATCGGGCAAGCCCCAGGTGAACTTCACTGCCAACTTCAAGGTGGAGTCGGCTCGCAAGACCTACAAGTCGCTCTCAACCGACGCTCTCCTCGAAGTGCTCGCAAGAAACTTTGGTGATGATAGCAAGCCTGTTGCTCTCATCAACAAGAACATTGAGAAATATGGTAAGCAAAGCACCGACTGGCAGGACGAAGTGCTCCGCACTACTCTCTCGCAGGACTACAACCTCAGCGTGGGTGGAACAGCAGGATGGCTTCCCTACCGTGTTTCGGTTACTTACACCAATAATAATGGTATCCTTATCAACTCTAAGATGGATCGTGCTACCGTTGGTTTCACTCTCACTCCCGAGTTCCTTGAGGGTCGCCTCAAAGTCAATGCCAACGCTAAGGGCTACTGGGTGAAGAACCAGTTCTC
>JBJFEF010000285.1:0-18997 GCA_051890435.1 Muribaculaceae bacterium | reverse complement strand
CCACAAAAATTTCGGGCAATCCACATGAGGCAAGAAGTTATTTTTTCGCTCCTTCAAGGTCTTGGATGAAGGCGGTGAGATTGGCACCCTGGTCGAGGGAGAGCTTGCGGCGGAGGCGGTAGCGGGCGGTTTCGATGCTACGGACTGAGGTGTTGAGCAGCGACGCCATCTCCTTCGACGAGAGCCCCATACGCAAGTAGGCGCACAGCTTCAGATCGTTCTTCTTGAGGTCGGGGAAGCGCGTGGTAAGTTCCTTCATGAAGTTGTCATACACCATGTTGAAGTTCTCGATAAACTTCTCCCAATTGTCATCGTCGTTGATATTCATGCGAATGCCACGACGTATGTCGCTGATTTTCTTCGTCACAATCGATTTGCGGTCTTCGTGCTTCACGGTGTCGCTCAGCTCCTCCATAAGCGCGTCAATCTCCTGAATCATATCGTTTTTGCGCACAAGGTTCATGATGCTGTCGGCAAGTTCGCTCGATTTGTGCTTCAGTTCCACTTCGAGCTGGTTGTTGCGCAGCTCGGCAAGCTCTTTGCGGCGCTTCTCCTCCTTGATTTGGAATTGCGCTTGCTGCTCACGCAGTTGCTGCTCCTGTTCTCGCTTGGCACGTCGCAGCTCACGGTCGGCACGGCGTCGCAGATATTTATACACGAAGAAAATGCCCACACCGAGCAGCACAGTCCACAGCAGCGTCGCCCACCAGGTTTCATACCACGCCGGCCACACATGTATTTCGAGCGAAGTTTCCTGCACCTCGCCGGTTACGAGGTTGTGGGCTCGCACGCGGAAGGTATAAGAGCCCTTGCTGAGCTGCGTGTATTCCTTGGTGCAGGCAGTCTGCGGCGCACTCCATTGCTTGTCAAATCCTTCAAGCCGACAACTATATTCCACATTGTTTTTGCCACCATAATAGGGCAAAACAAACTCTATCATGAGCGAATTGAGGTGGTGTGGCACATCGAGGTGCTTCACCGAGTCGGCTTGCGAGGAATAAAGCACTGAGTCGGGGGCAAGAGTGCTCACCACCGAGCGGATAATCAGCTTTTTCGGACTTTCATTGCTACGCAGTGTGTTGTTCATCACATAGAAGCCTTTTTCGCAATTGAAAATGGTGTGCCGGTCATCCGCTATCCCAATGTCGCCGAGGCTGTTCTGCAGTCGGTTGATAAATCGGCGTGTCGAGACGCTGTCGGTGTGATAGTGCCCGTTGGGCTGCAATCGGGCATAGTAGAGCGAGGTCTCGTTATATCCCCACAAGTCGCCACCTGGCAGCTGTTTCACCTTTATGGTAGATGCATTATTGCCGAAAATTGATGTTACTGCCTTGTCCTTTTCAAGCCGCCGCTTGCCGTGATTGTAGGTGTAGAATCCATCAACTGCCGACACATACACCTTGCCGTTGATTTTGCAGATGAGATTGCGCTCGCCGCTTGGCAAGCAGTTGCTGCCATCGAAAAACTGTGTATCTACTACCCTTCTGAAATCGCGCGAAAGTTCAAAACGATACACGCCCTTCTGCCAGTGGTTCACCCATAGCGAGCCGTCGGCATCCTGGTCGTAGAGGTTCGACGACACGTCGGTTCCGGCAATACGCCACAGCACTTCCACGCCGGCGGCTGTGCGGCGCAACACCTTGAAGCCCTGATAGTCGCAAGCTAAAACGAGGTCGGAGTGTCCGGCAAGTGGCTTGAAATCCCACGTTCCCTGCATATCTGCGATGCGCTGCACCTTCTCTCCTGTCACCACGAAAGCTCCTGCATCGGCTCCACACAGCACAGTGTTACCAATCTCACGGAGTATCCACACCTGTCCGTTAAAACCCTCTACCTGCCTTATTCTGCGGTTGAAAGGGCTTTGGCTGCGGTTGTAGCAGAAAAGTCCCTGATTGGTGCCAAGATACACATAATTGCCGTGAATGAGCGAGGCATAGCCGGTGCCGAGATGATTCACATCGTCGCTGCTCAAGAGGTTACGCACAGGCGCATTGAGAATCATGTAGTCAATGCCATTGTCGAGCCCGAGCCAAATGTTAAGGTCGTCGTCGAAGGCAAGCGACAGCACTGTGTTGTTCTGCATTCCGCTCGAAGTGCCCGAAAACATCACCGAGCCGTTTTTCAGCGACTTCAGCACCAGTCCGCTACGCACGGTGCCAAAGGCAATGTATTCGCTGCAAATGGCGGCACAAAACACCTGTGCTCGCCTTAGCGTGGGCGTGATTTCAATGTTATCGGGTGCAGGAATGTCGCGATCGATGTCGTAGGGCTCGGTTGAGCTTCCGTCTGAAAACCATAATCCGCTGTCGGCGGTGACAAATAGCACTCCCTTGCCTCGCGATGGCGATGTGAAGGGCAAAATGGCACGCACCACCTCACCTCGCAGCTTCTCTGTCGCGGGCATAATCTCAAGGGCTATTTCATTGAGGTAATATATATGCTCGCGGCAAGCTATTATCATCGTTCCGTCGATTACGGTGCAATGCTCAATGCGCTCGGGCACATTGCGCACTTCAATTTCGCCATCGGGCGTGACAATAAACACATAGTTCTTCGACTCAAATATCACCACCGAGTAAAGCCTGTGTATGCGCCAAATCTCGCCGAAATTGCTGCAAATCTCGGGCAGTCGATGGCTGAGCTTGCGATAGCGCAACGCTCCGTGCGAATCAAAATAGAAGTAACCGAATTCATTCTGCGCTCCCACATAGATACGCCGCGATTCATGGTCGTAGAAAGTGGCATACACTATCGACTTGTTTTCAACTTCATGCATCTGCCACGCATTGCCGTCGAAAAAGAGCAACCCGTTGTTGTTGCCAAATATCATTCGCTCGTCGTTGAGCTGGGCTATGCTCCACGTCTGCGTTCCTCCGCCATACTCATCGGTGGCAAAGTTACGCACAATGGGCCACTGCGCACTGCCCGTGAGGGCGGTGAGCAAAAGGGCTGCAAGGGCACAAATCACATATCTTTTCATAGTGGCAAAGATAAATTTATTTAGCTGAATTGCAAAATCCACACAAAAGTAATAAATTCCCGAAAAGTGCAATAGCTTTTTTTTGAAAAAATAGATAAATATTGATTATAATATTGATAATCGGCGCTACTTTCTCGAAAAATATAAATTACTCTTTGAAAAAAGTGAGTTTTTTGTGAGTTAATTTCTTTTGCATTCAATATTATAAATTCTAAATTTGCACCGCATTCCCCTCATAACCGGGTGAAAGCATGAAAACTTTTTAATTATTAAACCATATCATTACTAACCTACAAAAATTTATTTGCATGAAACTTTTAAGAAACATGATGATGATTCTTGCCGTCATGGTTTCGACAATGGCATTTGCGCAGAAGCAAAACTTCTCGGGTGTCATCGTTGACTCTGCCGGCGAACCGGTCATCGGTGCAACAGTGAAAGTGAAAGGTACCACTCTCGGTACGGTGTCCGACTTCGACGGACGATTTCAAGTATCAGCCCCCGCGGGTTCCACTCTCGTTATTTCTTATGTAGGCTGCGAAACCAAGGAATTGAAAGCAGCTGCTGATATGAAAATCACCCTTATCGACGATGCCAAGGCGCTCGACGAATTGGTGGTTATCGGCTATGGCGTTCAAAAGAAGAGCGTCGTTACCGCTTCTATTGCCAAGGTGAGCGCCGACGACCTCGATGGCAAGGCTCACCTACGCACTGAGGATGCCCTCAAGGGTCTCGCCGCCGGCGTAACGGTGACTTCTTCATCGGGTCAGCCGGGTGCGAAGTCGATGATTCGCATTCGCGGTATCGGCACCATCAACGACAGCAACCCGCTCTACATCATCGACGGTCTGGCTACCGACCAAGATGGTATGGAGCTTGTCAACCCCTACGACATCGAGAGTATCGAGGTGCTGAAGGACGCCGCTTCGGGTGCGATCTATGGTGCTCGCGCTGCCAATGGTGTTATCCTCGTTACCACTAAGAAAGGTAAGGAAGGCAAGGCTCAAATCAACTACAACTTCTCTTATGGCTGGCAGTCGAAGTGGCGCAAGCGCGACGTGGTGGGTGCTACCGACTATGCAATTCTCCAGAATGAGAAGTATGTAAATGGTGGAATGGCTCCTATCTTCGCCGACCCATACAACATCATCGACATCAACGGCAACAAGGTGCAGGGCAACGGTACCGACTGGCAGGACCAGGTGTTCAACGACAATGCTCCCA
Source organism: Muribaculaceae bacterium (assembly GCA_051890435.1). Lineage (GTDB taxonomy): Bacteria > Bacteroidota > Bacteroidia > Bacteroidales > Muribaculaceae > CALZFJ01. Next base: position 14,793 of record JBJFEF010000285.1, on the reverse strand, counting down.
TCATGCAGCACGACCTCTCTATCAGCGGTGCCAACGAGAAACTCAACTACTACCTCTCGCTCGGCTACATTGAGCAGGAAGGTATCGTGGGCGGTAACTACGGTCACTCCAACTACGACCGTCTCACCCTCCGCAGCAACAACTCCTACAATCTCTTCGACGACAGCAAGGAGCGCTCATTCCTCAACAAGCTCACTCTCGGAGCCAACGTTTCCTACATGAGCGTGCACAACACCGGCATCGATGCCAACTCCACTTGGGGTTCGGTACTCGGCTCGGCTCTCTACATGGCTCCTACCCTCCCCGTAACCGTCACAGGTGCTACTGCCGACAACATGGTGGCACAATTCTCAAAGTATGACCTCTTCCGCGATGCCAACGGCGACCCATACACCATCCCCGGCTACTTCGGCAGCTATGGCGAGCAAAACAACCCTGTGGCTATGCTCCAAGGCAATCCCACTAAGAACTGGTCGCAAAAGATTATGCCGAAGTTCACGGTCGATCTCCAAATTTGGGACAACATCAAGTATCACTTCTCCTATAGCTCTGAGATTTCGTTCTGGGGCAGCGAGGGTGCTACCAAACAGAAGTTCTACCTCTCGGGTAACAACAACTCCGACCACACCTACGCTTCGGCTTACAAAGGCAACAACACCACTTGGCAGATTGAGAATACCCTCTCCTACGACAAGACCATCGGCAAGCACTCTTTCAATGTGCTCCTCGGTCAGTCGGCTACCAAGTTTAAGGGCGACGAGCTCGGCGGAGGCCGTTGGGACCTCGTTAATCCCGCAAAGCCTTCAATCAACTATGCTACAGGCGACATCGTTTACTCTGAAGATGCCGACGGCAACATCACCGGTGCATCGGCACACTTCAACGTGTATGGCGGTCCCTACACCGAGCATCGCCTATCGTCAATGTTTGCCCGCGTAGGCTACGACTTCGATGAGCGCTACATGCTGCAAGCAACAGTGCGCCGCGACGGTTCAAGCCGCTTCGGTAGCAACAACAAGTATGGTGTTTTCCCGTCGTTCTCTCTCGGTTGGAACATCATGAACGAGAATTTCATGGAATCAACCCGCAAGTGGCTCAGCAACATGAAGCTGCGCGTGAGCTGGGGTAAGAACGGTAACGACAACATCGGCGACTTCCTCTACACCACCCTCACTTCGATGGGCAGCAACTACTACTTCGGCACTAATTCCAATATGACCGTGGGCTCGAAAGCCAACCGCCTTGCCAACCCCGACCTCAAGTGGGAGGAGAGCGAGCAGACCGACATAGGTATCGACCTCTCATTCCTCAACAGCGCACTCACATTCACTGCCGACTACTACATCAAGAAGACCAACGGCATGATTATCGAGATGCCTATCCCAAGCTATGTGGGTGAATCGAAACCCTACGGCAACGTGGGCGACATGGAGAACTCGGGCGTAGAGTTTGAGCTCGGCTACCAGGGTCACGTGGGCGACTTCCGCTACTCAGTGAAAGCCAACGCATCCTATCTGCACAACGTGCTCAAAAACCTCGGTAACGACACTGGTTTCCTCAATTATGGCATCAACCAGTTCTCCGATGGCGGCACACGCGCTGAAAACGGACAGCCGTTCCCATTCTTCTATGGCTACAAGACTGCCGGCGTATTCCAAAACACTGCCGAAGTTCAAGCCTACGTCAATAGCGACGGCAATATGATTCAGCCCGACGCCGTGCCCGGCGACCTCCGCTTCGTAGATATGAACGGCGACGGACAAATCACAAGCGACGACCGCACCAACATCGGTAACGGCACCCCCGACTGGACCTTCGGTCTCAACATCGGCGCAGAGTGGAAGGGATTCGACTTCAACATCTTCCTCCAGGGCGTAACCGGAGTTGACGTGTTCGACGCAACCTACCGCCAAGATATGGTTTCGGGTAACTACCCCAACTGGATGCTCGGCCGCTGGACCGGCGAAGGCACTTCCGACCGCGTTCCTCGCCTCGCCCTCGGCGACAGCAAAAACTGGGTATGCAGCGACCTCTACGTTCAAGACGGCTCTTATCTGCGCCTCAAGAACATCTCGCTCGGTTACACCTTGCCACGCTCCCTCACCCAGAAGGTGAAAATCAACCGCTTGCGCGTGTATGCAATGGCTGAAAACCTCTTCACTTGGACCAAATATTGGGGCTATGACCCCGAAATCGGTACAAGCAGCACATCGCTCGGCGTTGACTACGGCGTATATCCTCAGGCTCGCACCTACACCCTGGGCTTCAACCTCTCTTTCTAATCTCATCAAATCATAAAGAAACATTTATTGAATATGAAAACAAATAAATATATCATTGCAGGCTCCTTGGCAAGCCTTCTGCTGCTCACCGGCTCCTGCAGCGACAGCTTCTTAGATGTAAAGAATCCTAATGGTGAGCCCCTCGAGGAGTATTACACCACCGACGAGCACCTACTTGAGGCTCTCACCGCCGCCTACGACCCCTTGCACTGGCCCGACTGGGACGGTACTGCCTACAACGCCCTCAACATCGACTCCGAAATCCTCGGCGACGACTTCTGGGTGGGCGGAAACAGCATCTCCGACAACCAGCACTGGCACAAGCTCTTCAACTTTGAAGGCGACGGAAACAACACCCTTGCAACTCTTTGGACCGACTTCTACTCGGGCGTGAAGCGTTGCAACGACGTAATCAAATATTGCAGCTGGGGCGGCTCTACCGAGGAAAAACGCGCAAGCTACACAGCCCAGGCTCGCTTGCTCCGTGTTTATTACTACAACATCCTCTGGCACTTCTATGGCAACGTGCCTTTCTACCTCGAAAACCTTGAAGCTCCCTACACCGCTCCGCAGCTCTCTGCCGACGAAATCTACGCGAAGCTCATCCCCGAGCTCGAAGATATCATCGCAAGCAACGTGCTCCCTATGCGCTGGGACGATGCCAACGCCGGACGCGTGTCGCAAGCCATGGCTTATATGCTCTATGCCGAAATGGTAATGTACCAGAAGGACACCGAGCGCTACTCAAAGGCTCTTGGATTCATGAAGGAAATTATGAACTCAAGCAAATACGACCTCATGCCAAGCTATGCCGACATCTGGAAAGAAAGCGGCGAATGGGGCATCGAAGCAATCTTTGAAGTGAACTACAACGACGACAACGCACAGCGCGACTGGGGTACACCGAAATCGGTTGGCGGAACCGTACTTCCCACTCTCTGCGCACCCAACCAGTGGCCGGGTGGCGACGGATGGGATAGCGGCAGCGATGGCTGGGGATTCATGCCCGTACGCCTCGAAACCTACGAAATGTATGCCGATGGCGACACCCGCCGCGATGCCACTTGCTGGGACGTGCGTGGCGTGAGCTACAACGAGCGCTATCAGGACACTCACATCTGGCTCGGAAAGTATCGCCCCTACAGCGACAACTGCAAGGACTGCCCCACTTCAAAGAACCTCAACTACAACAACAACCTGCGCATCTACCGCTTTGCAGAGACTCTGCTCAACGCCGCCGAGCTTCTGCTCCACACAGGTGGCAGCGCCGGTGAGGCAGCACAGCTCGTCAGCCGCGTGCGCCAGCGTGCCGGTCTCGGTGCAGTGTCGTCGGTCACTGTAAACGACATCATCGAGGAGCGCCACCTCGAGTTTGTGGGCGAAGGCAAGCGCTACTTCGACCTCGTTCGCTCGGGTCTCGCAGCCACCACTCTTGTCCCCGACAAATATGGCTATCGCACCAACTCCTGGACCGAAAGCAAGAAGCACATTCCGCTTGCACAGTCGGAGCTTGACGCCGACCCATCATTGAAGCCCAACAATTACTAATCACCCATTAAACCGAAAAAATGATTATGAACAATATAATTAAGCGAGTATCGGGACTCCTCTTCGCAGGATTGCTCATCACTGCCTGCTCGCCCGAAAAATTCGATGGTGCCGACATCAATGGCATCCCATCGCTTGAGGGTATCGACTTCGACCTCACCATCGATGCCTCAACCAACCAGATGACTGCCGAGGTGAAAAACCTCCCGCAAGGCACATATCCCGTGTGGTATCTCGACACCGATGGCGATGGTGACTACGACGGCGCCGACAACACCGACATGTATTCTACCCTCCAGTCGCTCTCAAAAGTGTTCAACAAGCGCGGCAACTACAACATCATGCTCCGCCTCGGTAACCGCAACGGTTTCTCTACCGGTGGCGTAGAAAAGTCGTTCACCGTAGAAAACGATATGCTCGACGAGAAGACTCTTCGCCAGCTCTGCGACAAAGAGTGGCGCATCGACTACAGTAAGCCTGCTCACATGGGTTGCGGCGAGCCCGGCACCGACGGCACCAACTGGTGGAGCGCTTCTCCTAACGACAAAGCCGACTGGGGCGTGTATGACGACCGCATCTCTTTCACCATGGACGGCGCCTACAGCTACAACCCCGGTGAGGGCGGAACAGTGTATGTCAATACAGGCTGCTCAATCTTTGCCGAATTCAACACCAACGACGGCAACGACTTCATGGCTACCGTACAGCCTCAGACCGCAAAATATGAAGTGAAAATGGAAGGCGACACACGCTACCTCGAGCTTAGTGCCAACACCCTCTTCCCCTACATCTCAGCCGACGGACAATATGCCAAGCCTCGCTTCCGCATCGAAGACCTCACCACAAAGCAGATGGTGCTCGTGTATGAAGGCGACGGTATCAACTGGCACTTCATCCTCACCAGCACTGCCGACGAGCCCGAACCCGACACCCCGACATTCGGCGGCTTCATCTACGACAGCCCCTACAACCTCTGGAAGACTGCCACCTATTCAATGACGTTCTACTACGCTCACGGCGACGGATGGGAAGGCTATCCCGAAGGAAGCATCGGCTTCTCCGACAATGGTGCAGGCAAATATGTGGTTACACTCCCCTACGAGTCGAATCAGCAATGGCAAGCTCAAGTGGCTTACCACACCAACATCGTAACCAAGGCTTCGGTCAACTACGACTTCTCTGCCAAGTTTACATCTAATATGGACGCAAAGGGCGTAACTGTGAAGCTCACTTCTGAGGCAAGCGACGACGTATATTATTTCGCCGACCGCATCGACCTCGCTGCCGATGAAACCTACGTATTCTACTACGACAACATGCCGGGTATCGACATCGATGCCGTGAAACTTGTGCTCGACTTCGGCGGAACTGCCGCAGGCACTGAGGTGGAAATCGCCGACATCGTGCTCAAAGACCACGCCAACGACGACGGTGCAGGCCATCCGAGCGACGAACCGGCCGACAACTCGCCCTATGCCTACGACACCGACGACAACCTCTGGAAAGCTGTCGATGCCACCGACTGCGAAATGTTCTTCTACTATTCTCACGGCGACGCATGGGAGTCGTATCCCGACGGAACTCTCGGTTTCAAGCATGCAGGCAACGTATATACCATTTCACTCCCGGGCGAAACCAACAACCAGTGGCAGGCTCAGGTAGCTTTCCGCACCAACCTCAGCTGCGGCGAGGCTGAAGTGTACGACTTTGGCTGCATCATCACCCCCAACGTAGATCTCAAGAACGTTACCGTGAAACTCGTGATGACAGGCGACGACAACACCTTCTTCTTTGCCAACCAGGTGAACCTCGAAGCCGACACTGAGAACGTAATCAAGTTCCCGGCACAGGTGGCTCCTGCCGCAATGCCGCAAATCTCACTCTTCTTCGACTTCGGTGGCAACCCCGCCGACACCGAGATTGAGATTAAGGATATCGTATTCAAGAAAACCGCTCAGTAATAAATGAAGAAAACAGTGTTCATTAGCTTTATAGCATCATTATTGACTCTCGTTGCCACTGCTTGTGGTGGCAACGACGAGCCATCAAAGGGTGGGAACTCAACAAATGCATCTATCAACGTCGGCACCACAACAGTGGTGCTCGACGGTGATGGAGGCTCGGCTACCGTCGATATAACCTCCACCCACGAGTGGGGTGCACAAGCCTCCGACTCCTGGATTAAGGTGAGCCCTAACGCCTCCACATCGCTGAAAGCCACCATCACCATCTCAGCCACCGCCAATGTCACCGGAGCCGAGCGAAAAGGCTCAGTGCTGCTGTCGGCAGGCGCCGCCCGTACCACCATCGAGGTGACACAGAAAGCAAGCGAAAAGGAGAATCCCTACGCCTGCCCCATCGGCGACGACTATGTGATGGTGTTCCACGACGAGTTCGACGAAGGCTCCTCGCTCAACCCCGCGCACTGGCGCCACGAGGTGCAGAATGCAGGATGGGTGAACAATGAGCTCCAAAACTACATCGACGGCGACATCGACGGCAATCCGGTAACCGAGCTACGCGATGGAAAGCTTCTTATCAACTGCTTCAAGCATAAAGGCAAAATCTACTCCGGCCGCGTCTATGCCAACGACGCCACAGGCTACACCTATGGCTACTTTGAGGCTTCAATCAAGCTGCCCAAGGGCAAAGGCACCTGGCCTGCATTCTGGATGATGCCCAGCAACAACGACTACGGCAAGAATCCCTGGCCTGGTTGCGGCGAGCTCGACATTATGGAAGAAGTGGGTTGCGTGCCCAATGAAGTGTCGTGCACCATTCACTGCAACAAGTACAACAATGGCGGCACTGCCACCGAGCATTGGAAGAAGAACATCGGCAACGCCGAAAGCTCTTTCCACGCCTACGGAATGGAATGGACCAAGGACTACATCACATTCTATCTCGATGGCAAGCCCACTCTCACCTACCGCAACGACGGCTCGGGCAAAGACCAATGGCCATTCAATGTGCCTTTCTATCCCATCCTCAACCTCGCTTGGGGTGGCTCGTGGGGCGGCATGATGGGCGTCGATGAGAGTGCCCTCCCCGTGACAATGGAAATTGAATACTTGCGTGTATTCCAAAAGAAATAATCCCTTCATGCAAGGATTCAGCGTGCTTATTTCACACCTTCTAATAACGAATTATGGTAAAAAAGAGTAATTTATTTTTGGGTTTAGTTCTACTCGGTTGCTTGGGCGTTGCGTTGCTCACCCAAGCAACTTCTTGTAGCTCTGCCGGCGATAAATCGGCATCGCCACAACCCGAAGACTTCATACGCATCAATCATCAAGACTTGATTAAGCCCAACGGCGAAAAGCTATTCATCATTGGCACCAACCTCGGCAACTGGCTTAATCCCGAAGGCTACATGTTTGGTTTCGACAAAACCAATTCAGCACATTTCATCGACGAAATGCTGCGACAAATGGTAGGACCCGACTTCACCGACGAGTTCTGGCGCTTGTTCAAGGACAACTACATCACCCGCGCCGACGTGGAATTTATCGCATCTACAGGCTCCAACACCATCCGCTTGCCCTTCCACTACCGCCTCTTCACCGACGAGGACTACATGGGGCTGAAATCAGCACAAGATGGCTTTGAACGCATCGACAGCGTAGTCACCTGGTGTCGCGACAACAGCCTTTATCTCATTCTCGATATGCACGATGCCCCAGGCGGACAAACCGGCGACAACATCGACGACAGCTACGGCTATCCCTGGCTATTTGAGAGCGAGAAAAGCCAAGAACAACTGTGCGACATATGGCGCACCATCGCCGACCGATACAAGAATGAAACCACAATCCTCGGCTACGAGCTATTCAACGAGCCTATCCCCCACTATTGGGAAAACAAAGACTCGCTCAACGCCCTTGTGGAACCTGTGTGCAAGCGCTGCGTGAAAGCTATCCGCGAAGTCGATAACAACCACATCATCCTCATTGGCGGAACACAGTGGAACAGCAATTTCACACCATTCAAAGACTCCACTTTCGACGACAAAATCATGTACACCTGCCACCGCTATGGCGGCGACGCAACCAAAGAAGCTATCACTCACTTCATCGAGTTCCGCGACAGCGTAGATTTGCCCATGTACATGGGTGAAATAGGACATAACACCGATGAATGGCAAGCCGACTTCTGCCGCGTAATGCGCGAGGTGAACATAGGCTACACCTTCTGGCCATATAAAAAGGTTGACCACTCGTGCTTCAACGCCATCACTCGCCCTGCCAACTGGGACAAAATCGTGGAATTTGCCGAAGCCGACCGCTCTACCTACGAGAAAATACGCCTCGCACGCCCCAATCAAGAGCTTGCCCGCAAAGCACTTCTCGACTTCATCGAGAACTCCAAGTGCTCGCAATGCACACCACAAAAGGGCTACATCGAGTCGCTCGGCCTCACAGTGAAATAACACCGAGTCTCCCGCCATTATGGTGAAATAACATTACAACCCACTTGAAGCGCACCCATCGGAGGGTGCGCTTTTTTGGCAAAAAAACCTCCTAATCCAAAAATTTATACTGATTTTTTGGATTACAATCCAAATTCTTATACTAACTTTTCGGATTACAATCCAAATTCTTATACTGATTTTTCGGATTACAATCCAATTTCTTATACTAATTTTTTGGATTACAATCCAAACTTTTATATCATTTTTTCGGATTACAATCCAAAAAATCATAGCAAATTTTTGGATTATCCAAATTTTCGCCGTAAATTTGCAGCGTAATCACACGAGAGAAAACACATCTCTCATAACAGCATAACGCACTATGATACAGCGAAAATTGACACAGACAATCAACAATCGCCTCTTCAAAGGAAAAGCGATAATAATTGTGGGAGCACGACAAGTGGGAAAAACATCACTTATGCGCAACCTCATGAGCCAGCACAAAGAGCCAATATTAAGCCTCAATTGTGATGACCCGGAAGTGCGTGCCATGCTCTCAGGTGTCAATCTCAGCAACCTCAAGCTGCTTATAGGCAAGCACAAAATAGTGATAATCGACGAGGCTCAACGAGTTGACGGAATAGGACTCACACTGAAGCTAATCACCGACAACATTCCCGGCGTGCAGCTCCTCGTCACCGGTTCATCTTCGCTCGAACTGCGCAATAGGCTCGACGAGCCTCTCACAGGGCGCAAATTCGAGTACACAATGTTCCCGGTTTCAACAGCCGAGTTGCTCGACAGCTACGGACTGCTGGGAGTGAAGCAGACGCTCGAGAACAGGCTCATCTATGGCTCCTATCCCGACATAATCACTCACAGCGACGATGCCGCCGAGCTACTCACCAACCTCTCGGGAAGCTACCTCTATCGCGACCTTCTCTCGCTCGACGACATCCGGCGCCCGGTTCTGCTCGAGAAGCTACTCGTGGCATTAGCTCTGCAAGTAGGCAGCGAGGTGTCATTCAACGAGCTTGCTCAGACTACCGGCACCGACAGCAAGACGGTGGAGAAATACGTCAATCTGCTCTCAAAGTGCTTTGTTATCTTCCAGCTCAGCGCCTACAACCGTAACATCCGCACCGAGTTGAAGCGTGGAAAGAAAATCTACTTCTACGACAATGGCATCCGCAATGCCATTTTGCAGAATTTCTCGCCTCTCAACCTTCGCCAAGATGTGGGAGCACTGTGGGAGAATTTCTTCATCAGCGAGCGAATAAAAGCCAACAACTATTCGCATCGCCATGCGAAGTCCTACTTCTGGCGCACCACGCAGCAGCAAGAGATTGATTACATCGAGGACTGCGACGGCAAAATCGATGCCTTTGAACTCAAGTGGAACAAGCGCGCAGCTGCCAAGGCAAGAATGCCCGAGATTTTCTCGAAGAGCTACGATGTAGCGTCGTTCTCGGCTGTTACGCCCGACAACTACTTGCAATTCCTTATTGATTGAAACACGAAAAGCCACGCACAAGCGCATCAGTGAAATGGAGCCTTTGCGTGGCTTCAATCATGTTTTCTCAGGCAATATCGGGCATTATAGCACTAAAATTTATTGATTTTGGCTTTGTGAGCAAAAATTTTTGTAAATTTGCACACTTATATCATTGAAAATATGGCTGAAGAACTCGACAACAACATATTGAACCAATCTGACGAAGGCGGCATCTCTGCTTCTTCGGACAACTCCGTTATCCAACCCGATACTCCAGGCGACTACAACAAGCTCGTGACGCTCGAAGCTCTTGAGCACATCCGACGCCGCCCTGGTATGTACATCGGCAAGCTCGGCGACGGCTCGCAAAGCGACGATGGAATCTACGTGCTCCTCAAAGAGGTGCTCGACAATGCCATCGACGAGCACGCTGCCGGATTTGGCTCGGTGATTGAAGTGGAGGTGAGCGACGGTGTCGTTTCGGTGCGCGACCACGGTCGTGGAATCCCTCTCGCCGACGTCACAAAGGCTGCTTCGGTGATGAACACCAGCGGAAAATTCGACACCGAAAGCTACAAAAGCTCTGTCGGCCTCAACGGTGTGGGATTGAAAGCCACCAACGCCCTATCGAGCAACTTCTTCGTGCAAGCTTTCCGCGACGGACAGTGCGCTTCCGCAACATTCGCCCAGGGCAAGCTCATCAGCGAGAGTGGCATTGTCGAGGCTCCACAGGGTATGGAAAACGGAACCCTCGTGCAATTTGAGCCCGACAACACCATTTTCCTCAACTACTCCTATCACGACGACTTCATTGAGATGATGATCAAGAACTATTCATTCTTGAACACCGGTCTCACGCTCATCTATAACGGGAAGAAATATCACTCGCGCCGAGGACTTGAAGACCTCGTCAACGAGTATATGACTACCGACCCTCTTTATCCGCTCATCCATTTCAAAGACAAGGATATTGAGCTGGTAATCACTCACACCGCCCAATATGGCGAGGAATTTTATTCATTTGTCAATGGTCAGCACACCACACAAGGTGGCACACACCAGTCGGCATTCCGCGAAGCTCTTTCACGCACCATCAAGGAATTTTTCGCCAAGAATTTTGAGTATTCCGATATCCGCAACGGCATAGTGGCTGCCATAAGCATCAAAGTGGTGGAGCCAATCTTTGAGTCACAAACCAAGATTAAGCTCGGAAGCACTGTGATGTGGGAGGGAGGTCCCACGGTGTATAAGTTCATTAACGACTTCGTGAAGAAAGAGCTCGACAATTTCCTCCATCGCGAGCCGCATGTGGCTGAAGTTATGCTCAAAAAAATTCAGGAGTCGGAGAAGGAGCGCAAGGCTATTGCAGGTGTCACAAAGCAAGCCCGTGAGCGTGCCAAGAAAGTGGCGCTGCACAACCGCAAGCTGCGCGACTGCCAAGTGCACTACAACGACGCAAAAGGCGACAAGCGCGACCAGTCGATGATTTTCATCACCGAGGGCGACTCGGCAAGCGGCTCTATCACCAAGATTCGCGATGTGGAAACACAAGCCGTGTTCTCACTGCGAGGCAAGCCGCTCAACTCATTTGGAATGCCGCAGAAGGTTGTCTATCAAAACGAAGAATTCAATCTGCTCCAGGCTGCCCTCAACATCGAGGGTGGTATCGATGAGCTACGCTACAACAAGGTGATTATCGCCACCGATGCCGATGTCGATGGAATGCACATCCGCCTGCTCATGATTACGTTCCTGCTCCAGTTCTTCCCCGAATTGGTGAAGACAGGGCATGTGTATATCCTTCAGACTCCCCTATTCCGTGTGCGCAACAAGAAGGAAGCCCGCCGCAAGTCGCGCGCAGGCAAGAAAGGTGGCGAAAAGGCTGAAACCTACTATTGCTACACCGATGAGGAGCGCATCAGGGCAATCAACAAGCTCGGTGCCGATGCCGAAATCACCCGATTCAAAGGTCTTGGTGAAATCGACCCTGAGGAGTTCAAAGACTTTATCGGACCGAATATGCGCCTCGACCGCGTGTCGCTCCGCAAAGAAGATGCCGTGAAGGAGATGCTCGCCTTCTACATGGGGAAAAACACCATGGAGCGCCAAAACTTCATTATCGACAATCTTGTGATTGAAACCGAAGAAGACATTACCAAATAACGCTTCAGCGGTTAAAGCCGAAAAAACAATTGAATAATGACAAACATCAATAATAACAAGCGCCGCGTGGCACTATTCCCCGGTTCGTTCGATCCCTTCACCATAGGGCACGAATCTATCGTTGAACGTGCTCTCCCGCTCTTCGACGAGATAGTGATTGCCATCGGCGTCAACTACAATAAGCAGACTCTCACCACCGCCGAGGAACGCCTTGCATGGATTCAGGGAATCTTCCGCGATGAGCCTCGCGTGCGCGTAATCTACTACACCGGGCTCACCGTCGATGCAGCCCGCGAGTGTGGTGCCACCTACATTCTTCGTGGCGTGCGCATGATTCAGGATTTTGAGTATGAGAAAAACATTGCCGAAACCAATCGCGCCCTGTCGGGAATTGAGACGGTGCTACTCTACACACTGCCCGAATACGGGCACATAAGCTCCACCATAGTGCGCGAGCTGGTGAAATACAATCACGACGTGTCGGCATATTTGCCACGCCACTGCGACCCGGCTCTAATCCCCTCAACCTGGAAAGTGAAAAAATAGGCTCATCAGCGTAAGTTTTCATGCCAAAAGCGGGTCAATATATCAAACGGAATACATTTATTTTTATTTAGCAATAAAATGAGAAAAGGATTATTATTTCTGATTGTTTTAGGTGCTGCAATGATGACGGCAATGAGCGTTTCGGGACAGAAACAAATCAAAAAGCTCATCAATGCCCAATTTGCAATTAGCCAATTCTATGTGGACAGCGTCAACGACGACCGACTCGTAGAAGACGCCATAAAGGGTATGCTCAACAAGCTCGACCCCCACTCAGTATATTCCAATGCCAACGAGACCAAAGAGCTCGAAGAGCCTCTGCAAGGCAACTTCAGCGGCATCGGTATTCAGTTCAATATGAAAGAAGACACTCTCTATGTGATTCAGACCATAGTGGGCGGTCCTTCTGAGCGTGTGGGCATTCTTGCCGGCGACCGCATCATCGAAGTCAACGACACCGCTATCGCCGGTGTGAAAATGAAAAACAGCGACATCATGAAGCGCTTGCGAGGCCCCAAAGGCACTGAGGTGCGCGTGAAAGTGAAACGCCACAATGTGGCAGAGCTTATCGACTTCCGCATCGTGCGCGACAATATTCCACTCTTCAGCATCGATGCCTCCTATATGGTTGATAAAATCACCGGATATGTGCGAATCAGCCGTTTTGCCGAGAAAACCCACAAGGAATTTATGGATGCGGTGAAAGACCTCAAAAAGAAGGGAATGAAGCAGATTATAGTTGACCTCTGCGACAATGGCGGAGGATACTTGCAGATTGCTACCGAGCTTGCAAATGAATTTCTTGAGCCGGGGCAGACCATCGTATATACCGAAGGCCGCAACTCTCCTCGCTACGACGCTACCGCAAAGGGCGGCGGTGCTCTGCGCGACGTGAAGGCTGTGTTCCTCGTCAACCAATACTCTGCCTCGGCAAGCGAGATTCTCTCAGGTGCCATTCAAGACTGGGACCGTGGCGTGATTGTGGGTCGTCGCACCTTTGGCAAGGGACTTGTGCAACGCCCATTCCGCTTTGAAGACGGCTCAATGATTCGCCTCACCATAGCACGCTACTACACCCCCTCGGGACGCTGCATTCAGAAGCCCTACGAGGCAGGCAACAAGAAAAGCTATGAAGAGGATATCTACAACCGCTACAAAGACGGTGAGCTGGCTCATGCCGACAGCATCCACTTTGCCGACTCGTTGCGCTACACCACATTAAACGCCCATCGCACCATATATGGCGGTGGCGGAATCATGCCCGACGATTTTGTGCCGCTCGACACCGTGGAATACACCAAGTATTACCGCGACCTTATGGCTAAGGGCATCTTCAACCGCTACGTCATCTCCTACGTTGACAACCATCGCAAAGACATTCTCAAGAAGTGGAAAAAAGTAGAAGACTTCGACAAGAGCTTCACCGTCACCGATGAGATGCTTGCCGACCTCTGCCGGCTTGGTGTGAGCGACAGCGTGAAAATCAACGACGATGAGCTGGCTAAGAGCCGTGAGCTCATTCGCAGCGTCACCAAGGCTCTGCTTGCCCGCGACGTTTACACCGACCCTGCCGCTTACTATATGGTAATCAACCACCGCAACCCTATTTTCCTCCGCGGCATCGAAATCATCAACAACGACGAGCTCTATCGCAGCAAGCTGCAGGCAGTTAAGAATGAAGAATAACAAAACAAGATTTTTTACACATATTTTTTTAGAAAGACAAAGAAAAAAAATGAACGTAGCAATCGTTGGCGCAAGTGGCGCCGTAGGTCAGGAGTTCCTCCGTGTTCTCGAGGAGCAGAATTTCCCCATCGACGAGCTTTCTCTTTTTGGCTCAAGTCGTAGCGCCGGGACTACCTACACATTTCGTGGGAAAGAGATTAAAGTGAAAGAATTGAAACACAACGACGACTTCCGTGGTATCGACATCGCCTTCACATCGGCTGGTGCCGGAACATCCAAGGAGTTTGCCGAAACCATCACCAAGCATGGTGCTATAATGATCGACAACTCAAGCGCATTCCGCATGGACGAAGATGTGCCTTTGGTTGTGCCCGAGGTGAATGGAGCTGATGCTCTGTGCACTCCGCGCAACATCATTGCCAACCCCAACTGCACCACCATCCAGATGGTAGTGGCACTCAAGCCCATCAACGATATATCAAAGATAAAGCGCGTGCACGTAGCCACCTATCAGGCTGCAAGCGGTGCCGGCGCTCAAGCAATGGCTGAGCTGAAGCAGCAATATGTGGATATTGCTGCCGGGAAAGAGCCTAAAGTGGAAAAATTTGCCTACCAGCTTGCCTACAACGTGATTCCTCACATCGACGTGTTCCAGGACA
>JBJFEF010000284.1:3820-5150 GCA_051890435.1 Muribaculaceae bacterium | reverse complement strand
CAACTCGTCTGCGCGACTTGGCATTCCTCAATGCCGGCATCACACTCACGCTCACCGATTTGCGCAGCCTCGACGAGGCAGGGAACCCAAAAACCGAGGTTTTCCACAGCGACACAGGTCTTGATGAGTTTGTTCGCTACATCGACTCCAACAAGGAGCACCTCATCAACGATGTGATTCACATCAGCACCGAGCGCCAGGGCATCCCCGTGGAAGTGGCTATGACCTACAACACTTCGTTCAACGAGAACATTTACTCTTTCGTAAACAATATCAACACCATCGAAGGTGGTACTCACCTCACCGGTTTCCGTCGCGGCCTTGGCGCTACGCTCAAAAAATATGCCGAAGACTCCAAGATGCTCGAAAAGGTGAAGGTGGAAATCAGCAAGGACGACTTCCGCGAAGGCCTCACCGCCGTTATCTCGGTGAAGGTGCTCGAGCCTCAGTTTGAGGGTCAGACCAAGACCAAGCTCGGCAACAACGAGGTGATTGGTGCCGTGGAAACTTCGGTTCGCGAAGCTCTCGGCAACTACCTCGAAGAGCACCCATCGCAAGCCAAGGCTATCATCGAGAAGGTGATTCTTGCCGCTACTGCCCGCCATGCAGCACAGAATGCCCGCATGAAGGTGCAGCGCAAGAGCCCTCTCACCGGTGGAGGTCTGCCCGGAAAGCTCGCCGACTGCTCATCGCGCAACGCCGAAGATAGCGAAATCTTCCTCGTCGAGGGTGACTCGGCAGGCGGTTCGGCTAAGCAGGGTCGCAACCGCGAGTTCCAAGCCATCCTTCCGCTCCGCGGTAAGATCCTCAATGTGGAGAAGGCTATGGAGCACAAGGTGTTCGACAGCGAGGAAATCGTCAACCTATTCCGCGCACTTGGCGTCACCATCGGCACCGAGGAAGACCCCAAGGCTGCCAACCTCTCCAAGCTGCGCTACCACAAGATTATCATCATGACCGATGCCGATGTCGATGGTGCTCACATCGCCACACTGCTCATGACGTTCTTCTTCCGCCGTATGCGCGCTATCATCGAGAATGGCTACCTCTACATCGCCACTCCGCCGCTCTACAAGTGCGTGAAGGGCAATGTTCACGAGTATTGCTGGAACGAGCAGCAGAAGTTCCAGTTTATCGAGCGCTACGGAGGCGGCGAAGAGAAGCAAGTGAAGATTCAGCGCTACAAAGGTCTTGGTGAGATGAATCCCGAGCAGCTTTGGGAAACCACCATGGACCCCGAGAGCCGCATCCTCAAGCAAGTGCACATCAACGATGCCGCTGAGAGCGACCGCATCTTCTCAATGCTCATGGGTGAAGACGTGGCTCCTCG
>JBJFEF010000284.1:0-3720 GCA_051890435.1 Muribaculaceae bacterium | reverse complement strand
AAAGCAACCCGGCATCGCGCCAATGGCACGCAACAATAAAGCAAGCTCACCGCCCCCCATCCCGGGAATCGGTGAGCTTGCTGCTTTTTCGTTCCTACCCACTCCATCCCCCCACCTATCTTCTGCTTGAATTATGTTTTTTGCCTAATCTGTGTGATTTTTTGGGCAAAATGTTTTGTTTATACAAAATTTCTACATATATTTGCAGCCGAAATAGACGAATGATATGATTGATTTCATCCAAAATATGATAGCTAAGCGATGGTGGCAGCCCTCTGAGAGCTGGCAGCTGTCTTTTGCTTCATATTGCGATGATTGTGAATAAAAATACACACTATTTGTGATATATATACATATAAATCTTGCTGCCTGAAACATTTTCCGATTCGGGCAGCAAGTTTTTTTCTCCACACACTCTAAAATAAATAATTAAGTAAAAAAACGACATACGACTATGACAAATGGGAAATTTAACGTGAATGAAGATGGCTTCTACGGACGTTTCGGCGGAGCTTACGTCCCCGAAATCCTCTACCGCAACGTGGAGAACCTGAAGCAAGCCTACCTCAGCATCATCGGCGACGAAAGTTTCAAGCGCGACTTCGACAACCTCTTGCGCAACTATGTTGGACGCCCGTCGCCCCTATATTTCGCCCAACGCCTCAGCGAGCACTATGGCACACGCATCTTCCTCAAGCGCGAAGACCTCAACCACACCGGCGCTCACAAAATCAATAATGCCCTTGGCTCAATTCTGCTCGCTCGCCGCATGGGCAAAACCCGCATCATTGCCGAGACCGGCGCCGGACAGCACGGCGTTGCCACTGCCACAGCCTGCGCACTCATGAACATGGAGTGTGTGGTGTATATGGGCAAGACCGATGTTGAGCGTCAGCAGCCCAATGTGGAGAAGATGCGCATGCTCGGCGCTACGGTGGTGCCTGTAACCAGCGGTAATATGACACTGAAAGATGCCACCAACGAGGCTATCCGCGACTGGTGCTGCAATCCCGCCAACACTTTCTACATCATAGGCAGCACCGTGGGCCCGCACCCCTACCCCGACATGGTGGCTCGTTTCCAGTCGGTAATCAGCGAGGAAATAATGAAGCAGCTCCAAGAGCAGACCGGGCGCAACTACCCCGACCACCTCATCGCCTGTGTGGGCGGCGGAAGCAATGCCGCCGGTGCTTTCTATCACTATCTCGACAATGAAAATGTGCACCTCATCGCCGCCGAGGCTGCCGGAAAGGGTGTCGATACCGATCTCAGCGCTGCCACAATCCATCTGGGCAAGGAGGGAATAATCCACGGTGCACGCACCTTGGTGATGCAAAACGACGACGGACAAATCCAGGAGCCTTACTCAATCTCAGCCGGACTCGACTACCCCGGCATCGGGCCGATGCACGCTTTCCTTGCCGACTGCCATCGCGCCGAAGTGCTCGCAATCACCGACGACGAGGCTCTCAACGCCGCTTTCCGCCTCACTCGCATGGAGGGCATCATTCCTGCTCTGGAGTCGGCTCACGCTCTCGCCGTGCTCGACCGCAAGCGCTTCGCCCCCGACGAAGTGGTGGTGGTGAACGTGTCGGGGCGCGGCGACAAAGACATGGCTACCTACCTGCGCCATTTCTCTAATCAATCTCACTAATCAATCACTAAATCAGCATAAAAAATGAAATACTCGCTTATAACTTCCACTCGCGTAATCCCTGCCGACCTCGAAACTCCGGTGGGCATCTACATGAAGATCCGCGACCTTTATCCGCAGTCGGCTCTGCTCGAAAGCTCCGACTATCACACCGTGCAGAACAGCATCTCCTACATTGGCGTCGATCCCATCGCTCAATTCCGCGTTGACGACGGCATCATCTCCTATTCCTATCCCGATGGCTCCACAGTGAGCAAATCAATCGCCGAGGGCTTCGACATCGCCGACGAGCTGCAAGCCTACATCGCAAGCTACGACATCGACCGCTCAGTCGAGAGCAACGGCTTCTTCGGCTACACTGCCTACGATGCCGTGCGCCACTTCGAGGCTGTCGATATCCGGCCTAAGGAGCCTTGCTTCGATGGCGTACCCGAAATGCTCTATGTGCTCTATCGCTATGTGATTGTGGTGAATCACTACAAGAGCCTCATGACTATCATCGAAAACCGCCCCGAAGGCTCACCTTGCGGCATCGACGAATTGATTTCGGTGATTCACAACAACAATTTCGCCCAATACGGCTTTTCTACCGACGGCGTAAGGGAGTCGCCAATCACCGATGAGCAATACAAGCAAATGGTGAGCGAGGGCATTCGCCACACGCTGCGCGGCGATGTGTTCCAGATTGTGGTGTCAAGGCGTTTCAGCACCGCATTCTCGGGCGATGAGTTTTGCGTGTATCGCGCTTTGCGTTCCATCAATCCCTCTCCCTACCTGTTCTATTTCGACTTCGGCAGCTTCAAGGTGTTTGGCTCGTCGCCCGAAACGCACCTGCGTGTGCAGAAGGGAAAAGCCTACATCGACCCTATTGCCGGAACTTTCCGCCGCACCGGCGACGATGCTCGCGACCACGAGCTTGCCGAGCGACTGCTTGCCGACGCCAAGGAGAATGCCGAGCACATTATGCTCGTCGATCTCGCCCGCAACGACCTCAGCCGCTGTGGCGGTAAGGTGAAAATCGAGTTTCTCCGACAAATCCAATACTACTCCCACGTGATTCACATGGTGTCGCGCGTGAGTGCCGAGTTGCCTGCCGACGTCAACATCTTCCGCCTCTTCGTCAATACCTTCCCTGCCGGAACTCTCAGCGGTGCTCCCAAGGTGCGTGCCATGCAGCTTATCGACGAGATTGAACCTCACAGCCGCATGCTCTACGGCGGTTGCATCGGATTCATCGGCTTCAACAATGAGCTAAACCAGGCTATCACCATCCGTAGCTTCGTGAGCCGCGGAAACCGTCTCTACTCTCAAGCCGGTGCCGGAATTGTGGCTCACTCCAATCCCGAAAGCGAGCTCCAGGAAATCAACAACAAGCTGGGAGCCTTGATGAAGGCTGTGGAATATGCCGGCAACATCGTTAAAAACCACTAAATCACAACAAAGCATTATGAATATTCTCATTTTCGACAACTACGACTCCTTCACCTACAATATCGTCCACGCTGTGCGCGAGCTGGGATTTGCGCCCGATATTTATCGCAACGACTGCATCGCCCTTGCCGACATCGACCGCTACGAAAAAATCATTCTTTCGCCGGGTCCCGGTCTGCCTTCGGAGTCGGGAATCCTCCCCGACCTGCTCAAGCACTATGCCGCTACCAAGAGCATCCTCGGCGTGTGCCTCGGGCATCAAGCCATTGGCGAGTGCTTCGGTGCCAAGCTACGCAACCTCGACTGCGTGATGCACGGCTTGCAGACGCCCATCAAGCTCTGCGACGACGATTACATCTTCGCCGGACTTCCCGAAGTGTTCCCGGCAGGACGCTACCACTCTTGGGTGGTCGATAAAGCCGATTTCCCTGCCGACCTCGTCATCACCGCCGAGGACGAAAAGGGCGAGATAATGGCTCTGCGACACGCTTCGCTCGATGTGCACGGCATCCAGTTCCACCCCGAGTCGATTCTCACCCCCGACGGGATAAAAATCATCAATAACTTCCTGAAGCACTGACAGCCCTCCACGGCTCGCCGTCTCAGCAACAACCTCAGCGACGCCCCAACGGCTC
>JBJFEF010000283.1:0-5186 GCA_051890435.1 Muribaculaceae bacterium | reverse complement strand
GAGTGGTCCTGCAAAAGTTTCAAGGTCTCCCTACCTCACTGTGATTTTATTTCTGGCGGTTCTTGATGCGCTCTATCTCACGCTGCATGCAAGGCGGAATGTCGGTGCGGTGCTTGTGGCACGCCATTTCGAGGGTGTACATTCGCGCGATGCAATAGT
This sequence comes from Muribaculaceae bacterium, assembly GCA_051890435.1. Lineage (GTDB taxonomy): Bacteria > Bacteroidota > Bacteroidia > Bacteroidales > Muribaculaceae > CALZFJ01. The sequence continues at coordinate 5,027 of JBJFEF010000283.1, read as the reverse complement.
TCACATGGTCGCAGCCGCAACGCTCCTCACCCTGGCGCAAGCGATTCACAAAATCAGGCTCATTCACAAGGGCACGAGCCATCTGCACAGCCTCAAAGCCGCTGTTGAGCACTTTTTCAATTCCCTCACGCGACACGCAGCCTCCCACATAGATGAGCGGCAACTTCACCGCGCGACGCACCTCAAGGGCATCGTCGAGGAAGTAGAGGTCCTTGTAAGGCTCATTCTTTATCATATATTTTCCAAATGCACGCACACCCCACTTGAGCCACCAGCATTTCATGTAGCCCGTCATGGTGGTGAGGGGCATTTCGCCACGCATCACATACATGGGAGCCTTGCTCACAAAGCCACCGCTGAGCACCAGGGCATCCATTCCCAGCTTCTCAAGCTCGCGGGCAATCACAATGCCTTCCTCCAAGCCGTTTCCGCCTTTGAAGCCGTCGCGCATATTGGTCTTAGCCACCACGGCAATCTTTCCGTCGGCGGCACGCATCACCTCCTCCATGCACAGGCGCATGAAGTTCATGCGGTTGTCGAGGTCACCTCCCCACTTGTCGCGGCGCTTGTTGGTGTAGGGCGAGAGAAACTGGCTGATAAGGTAGCCGTGTCCGGCATGAATCTCCACACAATCAAATCCGGCATCAATGGCAAGGCGCACGGCGTTGCCAAAGTCGCGTGCCACCTCGTGAATCTCGTCCTCGGTCATTCCGTGCACGAAGGTGGGCGAATAGAGATTAAAGCCTGTGGAAGCCGAGATAGGAGTGCGTCCGGCAGTGCGCTTGTGCGACATGTTTCCGCAGTGTCCCAACTGAATCGACGCCTTGGCACCCTCGGCGTGAATGGCATCGGTGAGCTTGCGTAGCTCGCCCACTATTTCGGGGCGCATCCACAGCTGGTTCTCAAAGGAGAGACCACTGCGGTTGACCGAAGCGTATGCCACTGTGGTCATTCCTATGCCGCCGCGAGCCACCGAGGTGTGATAGTCGAACAGCATAGGCGACGGATTATTGTTGAAACACATGTTTTCAAACGCTGCCGAGCGAATGGTGCGGTTGCGCAGCTCAATCGGTCCGATTTTAGCAGGCGTGAAGATTATGGAATTTTCAGGATTGTTCATTTTCCCTTGTGTATATAATATTTGTAGTTGTTATTACTCTCTTCATAGCAAAAAGCCCCTGCACCTCAGTAGATGTAGGGGATAATGCACTTCAGGTGCAAGTCGGTAAATTCCTTTCCAAACTCCTCGGCATAGCGACGATGTATCTTGCGCGCACGCGGGGCAAGATTGGCAAAGGTCCATATTGCAAACACTGCTCCGGCTGCCGACCAAGTGAGCACGGCAAAGCCCACCCACTCAAGCAGCTCTCCAAAGTAGTTTGCCGACGACACATAGCGGAACATACCTCCACGCGGAATATAGTGGCGGGTGTCGCCGGGCTTGCGCAGATTGCGGATGATGTTGTCGCTATTGAGATTGATTGCCAATCCGGCAGCAAAGATTGCCAGTCCGGCAATAAATTGCGGTGTGTAGAGCCAGTCGGGGGTGTACATATCGTCGGGGGCAACGTAGAAAATCCATCCTCCCTGCATCAATGCGTTGAGCAGGTTGAATGTGATTCCCGAGAGGATTATCGCAAGCGGCATTCGGCTTTTGCCCTTGATAAGCATCGGAAAGATGAACGACCGCTGAAAGTAGTGAAGCTGGAACACCGCAAAGAATATGAGCGGAACGGTATCGGTGCGGCGGCTTGAAAACCACCACAGCAGGCACATGGCGATAAACACCGGAGCCTCCATAAGCACCCAGCCGAGCTTATTGTTAACCGTGGGGCCCCATCGCTTGGTGTACATAATGCCATATCCGGCATCGATGAAGTGCAATGCCACATACACCACCACTGCCACTGCCACCATCACGGCAAGCAGCGTGTTGAAATTATCGGGTATAAGAAAATAAGTCAAATCCATGGCCTTTTAAGTCTATGTGTAATCGATTCTATGAAGTTATTAAGTTATTCCCCCCGGGCTACTGTGCCGTGTCGGCAGGTGCCGCCTCCCGTTGAGCACCCGTAGCGCGGCTCTCGTCGTAGGGGAAGATGCCGCTGGGGCGGTGCAGCGTGTAGGTGGTCATTCGCTCATTCGACACGAAGCCGTAGCCCTCGAGCGTGCGGTCGGCTTTCTCGATGTGGATAAACGAGTCGCTATACACCTTCTGTTCGCGCTGCGACCAGAAAAGCTGATTGGTGAGAATCAGCTCCTTGTTCACATTCCAGATGCGCACATTGCCATCAAGGCGCCATATCTTGGTGTCCTCAAAGTATTTTGCCGAGTCGCACTGGATTGATGCAGCCGTCTTGAAGTTTTTGTCGAATTGCTCAAGATATAAGCCATCGGGGAAAAACCAATAGGGCTTGGCAGCCTGGCGATAGATATACCACAACTTTGTAGTGATGCGATATTGCGTCACACCCGAGTCGCTGATGAGCGTCTTCACATTGCGCGACACCACCGTGGGCACCGACTCGGGGTCGGTCTCACGATGCACCACATTTTTCTTCTCTTCGCGGCAGGCTATCACGGCAACAGCCACAATGAGCATAAGCAATATGTTTCGAGCGCGTTCCAATGCCTATTAGCGTATTTTGTTCTTCCAGAACCACATCTCATTGAAGTTTACACCGATGGTGATATTGAAGAAGTCTTCCTGGATGTAGTTGATTGGCGACGACTTGCGGCGCTTGTATTCAAAGCTGAGGTTCACCATAGTCTTCGAGAAATTCGACGGCAAGCCGAAACCGAGCGATACGCCATATTCGCGCACATTGTTGCCGCGCACGGTGATGTAGTCGTTGGTGTAGTGTCCGCCGATGCGATAGTTGATGCGTTTCAGGTAGCCACCGCGCAACTTAGGCACAAATTGCAATCCCGCAGCCACCTTCCAGCGGTTGCTGAATTCATTCTTGCCAAAGTTGGAGTCGTCCTTGAATTTGGCATCCTTCCAGTTCTGGTAGGTGAAATCCACCTCGGTGGTCAAGCGTTCGTCGTAGGTATAATTCAATCCCACACCGATTGAAGATGGTGTGGAGAAATCGCTTCCCATGCCATACGAAGCGATGGTGTCGGTCTTGGTATCCGACGTTGCATCATATTTCAGCGCAAGCACATTGCCATGGAGTGCCTTGCCGGGAGTGTAGCTCACACCAAGTGTAGCACGGTGCTTCTTGGCAAACACCTTGGTGAACTGCACACCGAGCTGCACACCCCAGTCGCGCACATCCACAACGCGCTCAAAGAGGGTGGTGTTGCCATCGGTGGTGTAGGCATAGGCATCGTTGGTGGTGGTTCCAAACACATAGCTGAAGTTGGCTCCTAACGAAACGAAGTCAAATGGGCGATAAGCCACTCCCGCATAGAGCTGGTTGATTCCGCCGGCACCCTGTCGCAATTCACTGCCGGTGTCGAGCTGATTGCCGAAGGCATAGCCTACCGACGAAAACGGCACCAAGCCGAAGCTGCCGCCCACCGTCTTCGATATGGGGAACTGCATGGTGATATAGTCAAGACCGCCACCGAAAGCCTTGCTCTTGGTAGTGCCTTCTTTCGACCATAGATTGGTGAATCCCAAGCCTATATCCCAAAGGAAAGTGAGCGAGTCGCACATGGCGTATGAAGCCGGGTTCATCACATTAATTTGCCTGCCATTGCTCATGGCATAACCCACACCGCCCATTGCACGCTGTGCGCTCGAAGCATTGTCGGTGAGCATACCGTAGCCATACATTGAGTAGGGGCTCATCTCTCTGTTTTGAGCCTTTGCCGACGATGCGCCTATCGCAAGTAGCATGGCGGCTGCTAAGATTACTTTATATTTCATCATTATATAATAATATTCTATTTAATCCTTTCATCAAAATGTTTTCATCTACGATGGCGTCGATGCCTATGTAGCCGGCAATCAGCGCGGCATCGCCACCGGTGAGTATCACCTTGAGCCGGTCGCCCATAGTGGCACAAAGCCTGTGGTAGCAGCTCTCAATCTCCCCTACCACACCGTGCACCACACCCGAGCGGATGGCAGTGGCAGTGTCGTAGCCCACCAACGGTGCATCGCCGTCGGCACCTATGAGCGGCAGACGGCTGGTGTAGCGGTGAAGTGCTTCAAAGCGCATTCTCACACCGGGCGAAATGCGTCCGCCGGCAAAGCGACAGTCGGCAGTCACCACATCAAGGGTCACCGCCGTTCCGGCATCCACCACCAGGCAGTTGCAGCCCGGGTATTCATTTGAAGCCCCCACGGCAGCTGCTATGCGGTCATGCCCCAAAGTGGCAGGAGTGGCATAGTCGATAGTGAGAGGCATCGGGGTGAGATGGTCGAGCGTAACCACCCTGGCTCCAATGCCGTCAATAGCCTTGGCAACAGCCTCATCGCCCAGTCGCACCGAGGAATAAATGGCACTGCGCACGGCAAAGCGTCCGGCAAAGTCCATAATGTCGGAGGCACGCAACGGTTCATAATGCCGCAGCTCCACAAGCTCTTTTCCGGCAAAAACCGCCACCTTGGCACGCGAGTTACCTTGGTCGATTGCTATGCTTACTTCCATTTCAGGGCAAAATTACTAAATACTAATCAATAAATCCTTATAATTAAGCCTTTTTTCGCTTTCTTAGCCTAATTATAGTCACTTTTTATCTCTTTTTTCGAGATAATCAATGGTGAATGTTGCATATATTTGCAAAGCGGCACCCGCAGTGAGAAATCCAAGCCAATCAGAGGGACCTGCACCCGGATAGAACAAGAAAAATGCCGAAACGCAGTAGCACATAGCAGCCACATTCTCCATGCGGTGAAGCCTGCCAATGCGTGGAGTGCTCTTGGGATATTTGAGCAACAGTCGCAGCACAAGGGTGGCAGCAGCGCCCACAGCGAGCAGATAGCGGCTACCCTCCCAGTGTATTTGCAAAATGGGCAGCACGGCAGCCACCAGAATCATTGCCATTGCCACAGCAATGAGCTTATAAATCAA
>JBJFEF010000282.1:0-5228 GCA_051890435.1 Muribaculaceae bacterium | reverse complement strand
GTCTCTATGGTACCCTGCCTCACTATATGTACTTTTCAGTGGAAGGATGGTACAAAAATATGAATAACCTCCTCGAATATCGAGAAGGTGTGTCTGTTTTGAACCCGGGATTAGCTTGGGAAGATAAGCTTACATCAGGCAAAGGTTGGTCATACGGCATTGACCTAAGTATAACAAAAGAAGCCGGTGCTTTCACAGGCACTGTCGGCTATGGTCTGATGTGGAACTGGCGTAAATTCGAGGAGCTGAATCAAGGGATTAAGTTCCCGGCAAAATTCGATAACCGACACAAGATAAATATCAATGTCGGATACAGGCTAAATAATAAGATTGACTTCAACGCCGGCTGGACGTATATGACGGGTAACCGGCTGACATTATCAATGTATAATTATGATATTCCGGGAAGCCAATTCCCCGATGCGCCGACTGTAGGCCCTCCGGGGTATGGGAACGAAATAGACGGAATAGACTATTCTCCATGGCGAAACAATGCTAGGATGCCGGCATATCACAGACTTGATCTTGGCATGAACATAAACAAGGTATATAAGAATGGGCGCAAAGGAATATTGAATATAAGCCTTTATAATGCTTATTGTCATATGAATGCTATCACAATCCAGAAAGATAATGAGAACAATGTTATAGATTTCCCGGACAAGAGTTCTTGGCATAGAGCGTTCAAGACACTGAGCTTTATTCCTATCATTCCCTCTGTATCATATACATATATTTTCTAATATGCAAGGTTATAAATATCTCCACATATTATTAACGATGCTTCTGGCATCTTTTATCACTTCATGCTATCATGAAGTTGATCTGTCTGACCATAGAGATGAAGACGGCAAGAATCTCCTAACTATCAATTCTTTGGTATGTCCCGACTCATTAGTCGCAGTAGCAGCAACCCGGACTTACTTCTTTTCCGACACACATAATGAGCGCAACTATGTAAAAGGGCTTGATATATGCCTTATGGTCAATAATCAAGAGCGGGAAACGCTCGCATATGACACGTCTCGGAATCGTTATGTTTCGGTGACAAAAGTCAACGAGGGCGATACTCTCAGAATAATCACTTTCTTTGAAAATAATGAAGTAAGTGCCACAGACGTAGTACCGTTCAAAGCTGAATTATCAGGTATAACAGTGGAACGCCGGGGACCTATAGCAATCTATTCAAATTACGACTTTGTTTTTACATATAGGTTGACGTTTACGGATAATCCGAATGAGGACAACTATTACTTTCTTCAATGGGACGAAGTTGACCGAGGTAAGGATGTTGCAATGGGCGAAAGGGATTTTACTCACGAACTGGTGTTTCAGAAAATCGCAGATCAGATACATGGGACGTTGCCAGGTTGGACTCCATACAGTCCTTACGGTCTTCCTTTCTCTGATCGTGGTATAAACGGGGAGAAGCATACACTTATACTTGAAGAGATTGTTCAGGCTGCAAATGGTAACCCTGTTTGGAATAAATCTCAGATGAAAAGGAGATTCAAACTGTTTTCGATTTCCAAACCTTATTATGATTATCTGGTAAGCGTTTTGGTCAATCAAACCAACGACAAGGGCATTCAAGGCGGAATGATAGACCTCGGAATGGCCGATCCTGTAAAAGTTTATTCAAATATTTCAGGTGGCATTGGCATCATGGGCTGCTATACTACCTCGGAAACCGAACTTGATGTATTTAAAATAACAGGACCATTCCCGGAAAAATAAGTATGAGAAAGGTTAAGTATATATTAAGCCACCACCACAATGTAGGGTCGCGCCTTGGTGCGACCGAGCCACTAAGCCCGCAGCCCACCATAAGTCCTATTAGTCTTATTATCACGGCTCAGGAGTGTAGCAATCACAGCTTCTTCAGATGAGCCACAATGCCATTGGCAGCCACTGCTGCGCAGTCGTTATTGCCCAAACGGGCATCCATATCGGCGTAGCCTTGCAGCATCGCGCGGCGTGCGTCGGAGTCGGGCAACAAGGCACGCAACTCGGCGGCAACATTCTCCACCGAGCAATGGTGCATAAGCAATTCCTTCACCACCGGTGCATCGGCAATGAGATTGGGCAGCGACACATAGCGCACCTTCAGCAGCATTTTGTAGAAATTATATAGCACACGGCTTCCGCCCATGCGGTAGCACACCACCTGCGGCGTGCCGATAACGGCAGTTTCGAGCGTGGCAGTGCCCGAAGTGACGAGCGCCACGCGGGCATGGCTCACAAGCTCCATAGTGCGGCCTGCCACAAGCTTGTAGCCGGTGTGGCAGCCATTCTCTCTGAGCACACGCTCATAAAGCCCGGCATCGATACTCGGAGCAGCAGCAATCACGGGCAGCACGCCACCCACAGCCTCACAAGCGCGAATCATCACCGGCAGATTGTCGGCAATCTCCTTGCGACGCGAACCGGGAACCACCGCCACAATGGGCATATCATCGGCGCCAAGTCCTATCGAGGTGCGGAAATCGGCTTCGGTCGCAAAGTGCTTTCGTGCCTCGGCAATCTCCATCACCGTAGGGTTACCCACATATTCCACACGATATTGGTGCCGCTCCTCGAAGAAGCGCGGCTCAAAAGGCAAGATGGAATAAAGCTCGGTGATGTAGCTCTTGATTTGCTTCACACGGTGTTCCTTCCATGCCCACACCTTCGGCGAGATGAAATAAAACGCCTTAATGCCCTTGGAGTGAGCATATTTAGCCACTTTCAGATTAAATGAAGGATAATCTACCAACACCACGGCATCGGGCTTCCACTCATCGATGCAGCGACGCGCAGTGCGCATAAAGCCAAGAATCTCGCGCAAGTGGCGAGCCACCTCCACAAATCCCATATAAGCCATGTCGCGATAGTGCACCAGCGGCAAACAGCCGGCAGCCTCAGCCATCAGGTCGCCGCCAAAGAAGCGGAACTCGGCTTGCGCATCACTGCAGCGCAAAGCACTGATAAGCCGGGCAGCATGAATGTCGCCCGAAGCCTCCCCTGCAATCACAAAATACTTCATATCGTGCGAAATACTTTTTTTATATCGTTAAAAAAGGGTGTGCCACACTCGCAGTGCCGCACACCCTTGGTGTTATCATTCAGGTGAATGGGTTATTGGCGGCCTTTGCCGTTGTTTTTGCGGCGGTTTTGCTCCTCGAGCATAGCACGCTGCTGGCGCTGCATTTCTTCCATTCGAGCCATGAAACCGCTCTTCTTTTTGGGCTTCTTGGCGTTCTCAGCCATCTGTGCACGCATCTTCTCCTCGCTCACGAGGCGACGGTAGCCGAAATTCTGCAAGATGGTGAAGAGGAGTGAGAGGAAGTAGTAGTAGCTCAATCCGGCTGCGTAGTTATTGAAGAACACAAGGAACATGATTGGCATGAGATACATCATCCACTTCATTCCCGGCATCGAGTCGTTGCTTGCCTGCGACTGCATGGTGATGCGAGTGTACATGATGTTGGTCACTGTCATGAGCAAGCAGAAGAGGCTTATGTGGTTGCCGAAATAGTTGGTGATGAACGGAATGTGCACATCCCACGAGAAGATGGCATCGGGGGCTGAGAGGTCGTGTACCCACAGGAACGACTCACCGCGCAGGTCGATGCACGAGGGGAAGAATGAGAACATTGCAAGGAGGAACGGCATCTGCAAAAGCATGGGCAGACAGCCGCTGAAGGGGCTTGCGCCTGCGAGGCTGTAGAGTGCCATCGTCTTTTGCTGGCGTGTCATTGCGTTCTCTTTTCCGGGATATTTCTCGTTGATTGCCTTGATGTCGGGGGCAAGGAATCGCATCTTTGCCTGCGACATATAGGTCTTGTGCATCAGCGGCCAGAGGGCGAGCTTGATGATGAGCGTCATTATGAGGATTACGAGTCCGTAGTTGGGGATAAATCCGCCGAGGAAGTCGAAAATCGGGATAACGATGCAGGTGTTAATCCAGCGGAAGATGGGCCAGCCAAGCGGAATGAGCTTGGTAAGCTCGAGGTCTTCGTCGGTCTCAATCAAGTCGTCGTAATCGGAGAGAAGCGGATAGCGGTTGGGGCCGAAGAAGAAGTTGAACGATGCCGGATTGGCATTGGTGGAATTGTAGTCGAGCGACGATGTCACCTCCAGGTTCTTCAGGAAGTTCTCATAGTCGGGCGAGTTTTTCTCGATAATCTCGCTGTGCATGTTGGCACCATTGAACGAGCCACGGGCAATGAGCACGCTTGAGAAGAACTGGTTCTTGAAGCTAATCCACTTGAGGCGGTCGGTCATTTCCTTGTCTTTGTTGCTGCTCTCGCTGAGGTATTCCACATCGCCGCCGGCATACTTGAAGTAGATTGCCGAGTTGCGCTCCTCAAACATCTTTCCGGCTTCGTGGCGGCTCATTTTCTGGCTCCAAGCGAAGTCCATATTGGTGATGTTGGTGGGGATGATGCGGTCCATATTTTCCTGGAGCACATCCATCTGCACGTCGTAGTGGTCGGGGCGCAGGGTGTATTTGATACCCCACTTGCTGCCGCCGCCCAGGTCGAGCTGCATGAGCACTGTGGAATCGTTGAGCGCAACGGGAGTGAAATAGAAGTCGCGTGTGTCGAAGCGCTGCGAGTTGGTGTTGAGCACAAAGCTGTAGCTGTTGGTCGAAGCATCAAAGAGAGCCACCTGGTCGGCATTGAAAGCGCTATATTGCTTCAGAGTAGCCTTCACAATGGCACCTCCGCGCGAAGCGATATCCACTTTCAGGAGGTCATTCTCGAGCGAAACGGTGGTGTCGGCACCAGCCATGTAGCGGGCGAAGTTGCCGTTGCGCACAAAGTCGAGTGCGGCACTCTTGAGGGCAGCTACGGCGCGATTGTGGAGCACGGGGTTGTCGCTGTCCTTTTTCAGCGCCTCAGCCACATCCACCACACCTCCACCGGCAATAGAGAGAGAGCCCGAGAGCTTCTCGCCACGCAGCACGAGGTCGGCAGTAGCGTTCTTCAGGTTGTAGGTCTTTTCGCCCACGGTGTCGCCGAGCAGCGAGCCATAGGCGCGAATGGTCTGCTTCAAGGCAGCCACTTCAGAGTCGGCAATGCTGTCCACGTTGGCGGTAGAGAGCGCCTCGGCGGCTTTGGCTTTTGCAGCCTCAGCCTCCACACGTTGAGCTTCGCGCTGGCGGGCAATTTCCTCTTGCGAGGGTTGATTGAGCCACATGAAACCGAAAATCACCGCTCCCATGAGCAACATTCCGGTAATCG
>JBJFEF010000281.1:0-19448 GCA_051890435.1 Muribaculaceae bacterium | reverse complement strand
ACGCCGAACTATACAGCTACGACAAGTTCTGGGACATGATACGTGTGGAAAATGCTCTCTTCGACGAAGGCTTCGGCAAAGGCATGCAGCAAGGCCGTGAGCAAGGCATCCTCCAAGGTCGTGAGCAAGGTCGCGAAGAAGGCATCCTCCAAGGCCGCGAAGAAGGCATCCTCCAAGGCCGCGAGCAAGGCCGCGAGCAAGGCCGCGAGGAAGGCATCCTCCAAGGTCGCGAGGAAGGTCGCGAGGAAGGTCGCGAGGAAGGCCGCGAGGAAGGCCGCGAGGAAGGCCGGAAGCTTGAGCGAATCGAGACAGCCCGTAACCTCAAGAAGCTCAACATTGCAACCGAAACCATCGCCCAAGCCACAGGCTTATCGCCCGAAGAAATCGAAGGATTATGACGCTATCAACAACGCACGTCACAATCAATAATCTGATTCCCACCTTCATTCATAGATACATCGAAATAGGCTTGCAGCCACCATATTTAGCACATCCTGTCTCCTATAGGGTGTGCTTTTTGTGAAGAGTGGTGAAAATAGCGGGAAATTTGGCTATTCGACGATTTGCTGAAACATAATTGAAACTTTATAGATTTTTTGTGTAATTTTGTAGCCTATTAATGAAACGACATAATACTTAATCATTATGAAAAAATATATATCTACTCTTTTTGCAATATTTTTCGCTGCGTCATCGTGGGCTGCAGCTCCTCAAGATATGCGCTACCACTGCGCCAACGACACCATAAAAATCAATCAGCTCCTTACTAAGGGTGCTCAAAGTGGCAAGCAGTCGCCTAACGCTTTAGTGGAATTTTATGCCCGAGAATTAATGGGCACGCCCTATGTAGCTCACACTCTCGAAGCCGACCGCGAATGGCTAACTATCAACATCGACCAACTTGATTGCACCACTTTCGTGGAAACTCTTTATGCCCTCACCCGTACAACCCTCGATGGACACACCTCATGGCGCGATTATGCTCGCAACCTTGAATCTATCCGGTATCGCGATGGTCAACTTGGCAACTACTCTTCGCGTCTGCACTACATCAGCGACTGGATTGTGAATAATTTCCACCGTGGAAACATTCGCGAAGTTACCGCTGAAATCGATGGTGCTCGTTACGACGTGAAAACACTCGACTTCATGAGTAAGCACCGCGACAGCTACCCTCAACTTGCCGACAGCGCAATGTGGGCTAAGGTGAAAAATTTCGAGATTGGATATCGAATGCACCGATATCCCTATGTCAAAAAAGAATGGCTCGATGCAAAGAAAACTAAAGCCATCAAGAGTGGCGACATCGTTGCTCTCGTCACCAAAACCGAAGGACTCGATGTGTCGCACATGGGTGTAATTATCAAATCGGGCGACAAGCTCTACCTGCTCCATGCTTCATCGACCGACAAGAAGGTTGTCCTCGAAAAAGATGAACTGAAGGAAACTCTTCGACGCAATCGTTCTTGGACTGCCATCCGCATAATTCGCATCATGGAATAACGCTACGACTATATTCCACTCCACACTCCATAGCCGACACGCCTTAAAGGAACCTAAGCCCCTCTTCATGCGCATTTTCACTTATCTCGCGTGGCCTTCACATAGTTCTTCACGCGCTGGAACAGGTCGGTAGCAAACACAAAGTCGTTGAGCGCCTGACATTCACTGTCGAAAATGTCATCCTTCGTGCCAGTCCAGCCATTGTGTCCCTTATTGACAAAAATAATGTTCTCACCTATTCCGAGCACCGAGTTCATATCGTGAGTGTTGATGATGGTGGTGATGTTATATTCCTTGGTTATGTCGCTGAGCAATTCATCAATGAGAATCGACGTCTTAGGGTCGAGGCCTGAGTTTGGCTCATCGCAAAAAAGATACTTGGGATTGAGTGCTATGGCGCGTGCAATAGCCACACGCTTCTGCATACCTCCACTTATCTCCGAGGGATATTTGTCGTCGGCACCCTTCAGGTTCACACGCTCAATGCAGAATCGTGCTCGCTCAAGCTGCTCCTCCGGCTCCATGTCGGAGAACATCTTCAGCGGGAAAATCACATTGCCAAGCACCGTCTCCGAGTCAAACAGTGCCGACCCCTGAAACAGCATACCTATCTCCTTGCGTATCTGCTTGCGCTGGCTCAAGTTCATCTTCATTATGTCGCGACCGTCGTAGAGAATCTCCCCCTCCTCAGGTGTCACAAGGCCTACAATGCTCTTCATCAGCACCGTCTTTCCCGAGCCACTCTGACCAATAATGAGATTGGTCTTGCCATCATAGAATGTGGCACTAATATCGTGCAAAATCTGCTTATCGTCGAACGACTTGTTTATATGCTTTACTTCAATCATAGCCTAATCATTTGGTCAGTTATCATTGCAACATAAGATTGGTGAGGATCACATCGAGCAATAGAATGATGATACTGCTCGTAACCACCGAGTTTGTACTTGCCTTGCCCACATCGAGCGCTCCGCCTTTCACATAATAGCCAAAGTAGCTCGACACGCTGCTCACCACAAACGCAAAAAACAGCGACTTGATGAGCGCATACCACACATACCAACTGTTAAACTGCGTCTGTATGCCATACACATAGGTCGATACCGGGACAAGTCCCGTGACGGCACACACCATATATCCGCCCCATAGGCTCGTGAACATACTGAATATAACAAGCACATTGATAAACGTCACCATTGCCATCACCTTGGGCAACACCAGGAAATTTGCCGAATTCACGCCCATAATCTCAAGCGCATCTATCTGCTCCGTAACGCGCATCGTACCTATCTCCGACGCTATGTTTGAGCCAACTTTTCCGGCAAGTATCAAGCACAATATCGACGACGAAAACTCAAGCAAGATTATCTCGCGTGTGGCAAGTCCCACAGCATAACGCGGCATGAGCGGCGATGTGGTGTTGAGATACATCTGAATGGTACACACCGCTCCGATAAAAATTGAAATGACAATTACCAGCGGAATTGAATCAATGCCAAGTTTCAGTATCTCATTCACATAGCGGCGAAAAAACTCCTTCCAGCGGTCGGGAAACGTGAATACCCGGCTGATGAAGATGCAATAGTTGCCAAACGACTTCAGTGATGATTGTAGAATCATATTCTTTACTTATTGTAGTTCCAAAAATGTCCTTAATTTCGAGCCTACATTACTCAGCGGGCTCTTAATCTTATATCCGCTAAAACGCCTTCCATCCCTGGGCTCTGATTGGCAATTCATTGCCATCACGGCTCTCAAGATAGCTTCCAAGCTCGGGCTTGGTGATACGGCCTATGATGCGTGCAGTCTTCATTGCCGCCACCTTCTCGTGGTCGGCAAGTGGCACGGTGAACAGAAGCTCATAATCCTCGCCTCCATTGAGTGCAGCTGTCACAAGGTTCATACCAAACTCCTCAGCCATTACGGCAGTCTGATAGTCGATGGGTATGCGTTCTTCATACACGCGACACCCCACACCACTCTCCTTGCAGATGTGAAGCAGCTCCGACGAGAGTCCGTCGCTCACGTCCATCATTGCCGTTGGTTTCACGCCGATACTGCGCAGCTCTTCTATCACATCTTTGCGTGCCTCGGGCTTCAGTTGGCGCTCGAGCAGATATTCTCGTCCTTCAAATGCAGGGTGGAAATCATCGCCCTTGTGGTCTTTCGACACCACACGCTCACGCTCAAGCAGTTGCAATCCCATATAGGCAGCACCCAGGTCGCCGCTCACGCAGATAAGGTCGGTGTCGCGTGCTCCGCTGCGATACACCACCTCTCCCCTCTCAGCCTCGCCTATGCAGGTGATGCTTATGAGCAGTCCGGTGACCGATGCCGATGTGTCGCCACCCACAAGGTCAACGCCATAGATGCTGCAAGCCAGCTTAATGCCGGCATATAGCTCCTCAATGTGCTCAACAGTGAAGCGTTTCGACACACCCAGCGATACCGTTATCTGTCGCGGAGTGCCGTTCATCGCATATATGTCGGAAAAATTCACCACAGCAGCCTTGTAGCCAAGGTGCTTCAGTGGACAATATGTGAGATCGAAGTGTATGCCTTCGAGCAGCAAGTCGGTGGTGACAAGCGTCTCCTTTTCTCCATATCTCAGCACTGCGGCATCGTCGCCCACTGCCTTTATTGTCGATTCATTCTTTGCCGGTGCATCTTTTGTGAGATGGTCAATCAAGCCAAACTCTCCAAGCTGCGATATTTCGGTTTCTGTGTTGCTCATTTGCTATGAATTTATCTGCTATGTGTGCGTGTAATTGGTTGCTTATTTCTCAAGTATTTTCTTTTTCAGCGCTCCGATAAAGTCCTGGTCAGCAACAGGGTGGTCGAAGCTCACCTTGATGGGAACATAGAATGTTCGGTCCTTCAACTCGTGCGGGAAGTAGGGATTATTTGCCATGCGTACGGCATCTTTCTCGGTGGTTACGATATATTTGCGGTTACCATCGAGCTTGGCAAAGCGATTGGCTATCAGCTCAAAGTCGAAGCGTGTGAAATTGTGATGGTCGCTGAAGTGTATCACCTTCAGCATCGTCTTGAATGCCTTCAAAAAGCGGACAAAAGGCAAGTGATTGGCTATGCCGGTGACTATCAGCATCGAGTCATTGCCATCGAGCTGCTGCAATGTGGGCACAGCGCTCACACGCTCGGGGAACACAGGCATGAGATTGTAGTATTGCACCACCGAGAAGAAAAGCTGCTGCGATGGAAACAGGTCGAGGTGTGCCTTCAGCAAATTCAGTTCCATTGGCTTTATCTCGCGCGGGCACTTGGTCACCACCACCATGTCGGCACGCAGAATGCCACGCTTGGGCTCGCGCAAGGTGCCAAGGGGCAGCATACGGTCCTCATATATGGGGCGAGAATACTCTGTGAGCACCACCGACACCTTTGGCTTCACATAGCGGTGCTGGAAGGCATCATCGAGCACTATCACGTCGATTTTCGGGTCGAGCCTGAGCATCTCCTTAATGCCCTTGCGCCGATTCTCACACACCGCCAGCGTGATGAAACTGCCAAACTTGCGATACACCTGATAGGCTTCATCGCCAAGGTCGTTGGGAGTGAGCTTGTTGTTGGCAAGTATGAATCCGCTCGTCTGTCGCTTATAGCCTCGGCTTAACACTCCCACACGGAAATCATGGCTCAATGCTTCCACGATATACTCGGTGTGAGGCGTCTTGCCGGTTCCCCCGGCATTGAGGTTTCCTACTACCACCACAGGCACGTCAAATTCTTCCTGCGGCAAAATATGAAGGTCAAACATGCGGTTGCGCGCCACCACCACCATCTTATAGATGTAGCTTAGCGGCGTGAGCACTGCTTCTGCCAAATATTTCACCCAACTGTTTGCCATCTTATCCGTTTAGCGTTGCTTTTTTGTGATTTCTTTATGATTGTTATCTTATTTCTATCGGCTCCATGATACACTGCATCTGGTCGCGGTTCATGATGCGCTTTATCTCCTTGTGATACTGATAGAGCACTCCAAGATTCTCCTTAAGTGTGGCTTCTGCTCGCGCCTCGGCAAACTTCGAGATATACTTAATGAAGTCGTCCTCCACATCGGGCATTACGCTTATTTCATAATCCTCACCGAGATTTGCCTTCTTGGCCACATACTTCACTGCCGCATCAAGGTCGCCTATCTCATCCACAAGCTTTAGCTTCAATGCTGTTGCTCCATCCCACACTCTACCCTCTGCAATAGCCTTGAGCGAGTCGATTGGCATGTGACGCCCCGTAGCGCAACGCGAAGTGAAGAGCTCATAGAAGTTGTTTACGCCCTCCTGCATGCGCTCGCGCTGGAAAGGCGTGAGGCGCTTCATCAACGACATTGTCGCATTAGGATTGGTGCTCACACTGCAGAAGTTAACAGCAAGTTTCTCCGTAGCAAGTTTCTCAAAGCAAGGTATTATGCCAAACACGCCTATTGAGCCGGTGATTGTAGTAGGCTCGGCAAAAATGCGGTCGGCTCCACACGAGATATAGTAGCCGCCCGATGCAGCATAGCCTCCCATCGACACCGCAAAGGGCTTCTTTGCCTTCTTCACCTCCTCAAGCGCTGCCCACATCTGCTCCGAGCCAAAGGCACTGCCTCCGGGCGAATTTACGCGAAGCACCACTGCCTTCACATCATCGTCGTTTGAAGCTTCGATGATGCTGCGGGTGAGTTCCGAAGCATCCACTCCATCCCCACTATCTACAATTTCACCCACTGCATAGAACACGGCGATTTTGTTCTTCGAGCTTTTCTGCTCCTTGGCTGTTGCTGCCACCTCGGCAGGCGACGCAAGTTTCAAGTCGTCATCCTTATCTACATCGGTGAGCTTGCGCAGCTTGTTTTCCACCTCATAGCGGTAACACAGAGCATCAGCAAGCTTCTTATCTACAAATTCCTGCGCCTGTGAGAGGCTCAGCAAGCTATCGGCATACTGATTGATGTCGGCAGGCGTGATTTTGCGCGACTGTGCGATTTCCGAAACCACGCTGTTCCAGATGCTCCCAAGGTAGCACTCCTGTTGCAGACGGTTGGCTTCGCTCATCTCATTAAGGATATATGGCTCCACGGCGCTCTTGAACGTGCCCACACGTATCACCTGCATCTCCACACCTATATTGTCGAGAAGCGACTTCATATAGGGCTGTATCGATGTGATTCCGGTCAGCTCAATGGCTCCAATCTTGTTGACGAATACGCTGTCGGCCACCGATGCAATATAATAATCGCCCTGGCTGATGTTATCGCCATAGGCATACACGAATTTCTTGCTCGTCTTGAAATCGGCAATCGCCCTGCGAAGCTCGGTGAGCGAAGCAAAATCGGCTACAATGCCATTGCACTCAATATACACACCCTTCACATTGTCGTTGTCTTTAGCTGCACGCAGAGCCTTGATAAGCGTGGCAAGCGACTGCGTCTCATAGTCGCGTCCCATTCCCATACCCATAAGGTCGCTCATATAGTCTTTAGCCGCATCACGCTCTATAAGCTCTCCGGCAAGATTGATGTGCAGAATCGAATTCTTTTCAACCGACTTGGCTGTATCGCCAATGCTCGCCATTGCACCAATAAATGCAAAGCTCATTACAACGGACAATACTGAAAACACAGTTAGCGCAAGCCATACGCCAACAAACGAACCAAGAACCGTGGTCCAAAACTTCTTCATCATAACTGAATAGTATTTTTTTGCGTTATTTATTACTCAATTCCTTATCAATCTACAAATTTACATCATTATTTTCAATCTTTAGCTCATATAGCAACATTTTTTATCATGGTAATAGCATAATTCCTACTTTTTGCACAAAAAAATGCCCATAAAAACTAAAAAAAGCAGCATCTTCCGTGATGTCGGAAAACGCTGCTTCTTTTATTTTCGACTCCCGCCACCAAAACCGGGCGGAATACAATTCCGAAAATATTACTCTGCTGCCGGTGCTTCAGCAACAGGTGCCTCCGCAACAGGTGCCTCAGTTGCAGGCTTGTTGCTCTTGCGCGAACGGCGAGTGCGAGTCTGCTTCTTCTCTGTCTTAGCCTTCAACATGTTCTCATTGTAGTCAACGAGCTCAATGAAGCAAGTCTTGGCATTGTCACCGAGACGGTTACCGGTCTTGAGGATACGAGTGTAACCTCCGGGACGATCGGCAATCTTCTGTGCTATCTCTGTGAAAAGCTCTGTAACAGCCTTCTTGTCCTGAAGATAGCTGAACACGAGGCGGCGGTTAGCTGTTGAATCCTCCTTGGCACGGTTAATAATAGGCTCTGCATAGATGCGAAGTGCCTTAGCCTTTGCCAAAGTGGTGAAAATTCTCTTGTGCATGATAAGAGAAATAGTCATGTTCGACAGCAGGGCGTCGCGGTGAGCTTTCTTTCTTCCTAAGTGATTGAATTTTTTATTGTGTCTCATCGTTTATTACTCTTTATCTAATTTATACTTTGAAATATCCATTCCGAACGAGAGGTTCAGATTTGCAAGGAGTTCGTCAAGCTCGGTGAGCGACTTCTTTCCGAAGTTGCGGAACTTCAGTAGGTCGGTCTTATTGAACACCACAAGCTCGCCAAGCGTTTCCACTTCAGCCGACTTGAGGCAGTTGAGCGCACGAACCGAAAGGTCCATATCGACCAATTTTGTCTTCAGGAGCTGACGCATGTGAAGCACCTCCTCATCAAATTCTTCATTACCCTCTGTCTCTGTTGTCTCAAGAGCTATCTTCTCATCCGAGAAGAGCATGAAGTGGTGAATGAGGATTTTTGCTGCTTCCTTGAGTGCATCCTTCGGCAGAATTGAGCCATCGGTGGTGATTTCAAGTATAAGCTTCTCGTAGTCAGTCTTTTGTTCTACACGATAGTTCTCGATAGCGTACTTGACATTAACAATAGGAGTGTAAATCGAATCTATCGCAATTACATCTACTGCATCGTTGGGATTCTGATTCTCCTCTGCAGGCACATATCCACGGCCCTTGTTGATGGTGAACTCCATCTGGAAACCTGCACTCGCATCGAGGTGGCAAATCTCCAGGTCGGGGTTCAGCACCTCAAAGCCTGTCAATACCTTGCTAATGTCACTGGCTCTAAACACATCCTGACCCGAAACTTTCACTGTAGCCTTCTCTGCCTCGGTATCCTCAACAATCTGCTTCAAGCGCACCTTCTTCAGGTTAAGGATGATGTTCGTAACATCCTCCTTCACGCCCGGAATTGTTGCGAATTCGTGTTGCACGCCATCGATGCGAATCGAAGATATTGCAAAACCTTCGAGCGACGAAAGCAGGATGCGGCGCAATGCATTACCAATGGTCACGCCATAACCCGGCTCCAGTGGACGGAACTCGAACTTGCCGAAGAAGTTATCGGCTTCCAACATTAATACTTTGTCGGGTTTTTGAAATGCTAAAATAGCCATGTAACGTTATCTTTTATTATTGTTTAGAATACAACTCTACAATCAACTGTTCCTTGATGTTTTCAGGAATGTCCTCACGCTGAGGCAAGTGGAGCATCTTGCCGCCCTTCACATTCTCATCCCACTCTATCCAGGGATACTTGCTGTGGTTGAAGCCTGCAAGTGCATCGGCAATTACCTCAAGCGACTTCGACTTCTCACGCACTGCTACCACCTGGCCGGGCTTTACCGAATAAGAAGCGATATTCACCACTTCTCCATCTACTGTGATGTGACGGTGAAGCACCAGCTGACGTGCGGCTGCACGGGTAGGTGCGATGCCAAGGCGATAAACGATGTTGTCGAGGCGCGACTCAAGAAGCTGAAGAAGAACTTCACCCTTCACACCCTTGGTGCGTGTTGCCTTGTCAAACAGATTACGGAACTGCTTCTCAAGCACTCCATAAGTGTATTTTGCTTTTTGTTTCTCACGCAACTGTGTGCCATACTCTGAGAGCTTGCGTCTCTTGTTCACACCGTGCTGTCCCGGTGGATAGTTCTTCTTAGCCAGAACCTTGTCATCACCGAAGATCGGCTCGCCAAATTTGCGAGCGATTTTTGTTTTTGGGCCGGTATATCTTGCCATTTTTTCTTTTTCCTTTCTTATTAAAGTTTGTTCAAGCACTCCTTAGTGCAGCCGCGATTGCAGAGAGGTCGTCTATTACTAAATAATGCAATCCATTCACATCAGGAGTGTCTTGGTTTCTCTTAATTCTTAGAAGCTGTGTTTCCTTTTTTAATGCTTGCGCAATTACACTCTTCTTCTCTTAGGAGGACGGCATCCGTTGTGGGGAAGTGGCGTAACGTCGATAATCTCTGTTACCTCAATGCCGGCACCATGAATGGTGCGGATTGCAGATTCACGACCATTGCCCGGTCCCTTTACGTATGCTTTTACTTTTCTCAAGCCAAGGTCGAATGCAACCTTAGCGCAATCCTGTGCTGCCATTTGTGCTGCATACGGGGTGTTCTTCTTCGAACCACGGAATCCCATCTTGCCTGCGCTCGACCATGAAATTACCTGGCCCTCGCTATTGGCTAAGCACACGATGATGTTGTTGAAAGAAGAATGTACATGGAGCTGACCGGTTGCGTCAACCTTAACGTTTCTCTTCTTTGCTGCGACTGTCTTTTTTGCCATACTTTAATATTATTTAGTAGCTTTCTTTTTGTTAGCAACTGTTTTCTTCTTTCCCTTGCGTGTACGCGCATTGTTCTTTGTGCTCTGTCCGCGAACGGGAAGTCCAATACGGTGACGGATACCACGATAGCAACCAATGTCCATGAGGCGCTTGATGTTGAGCTGAATCTCGCTGCGGAGGTCTCCCTCTACCTTGTAGTCGGCTCCAATCACTTCACGCACCTTTGCTGCCTGTGCATCGGTCCAGTCTTTCACTTTGATATTGACATCGACGCCTGCCTTTTCAAGGATAGTCTTTGCTGCGCTGCGTCCGATACCAAAAATATAAGTCAAGGCTATCTCGCCTCTTTTATTTTGTGGCAAATCTACACCAACAATTCTTACTGCCATAATTCTTAACTATGTTTTTTTGTTGCAAGAATAACCACGATTATCCTTGACGTTGTTTATACTTAGGGTTTTTCTTATTTATTACATATAAGCGTCCTTTGCGTCTTACGATCTTGCATTCAGGGGTACGCTTTTTTACTGAGGCTTTTACTTTCATATTTTATAATTTTTATTTGTATCTAAAAGCAATTCTTCCTTTTGAGAGATCGTAGGGCGACATCTCTACCTTCACCTTGTCGCCCGGCAGAATCTTGATATAGTGCATGCGCATCTTGCCCGAGATGTGGGCTGTGATCTCATGCCCGTTTTCAAGTTCCACACGGAACATGGCATTCGATAATGCCTCCACGATTACTCCGTCTTGTTCGATAGCGGTCTGTTTAGCCATATAAAAATCTATGCGGTTAAGAAATTAAATTGATTTATCTCCCAGAACCTCTTCCACATATTCAAACGATGAGAGGATATCGGGCTTGCCATGATGAATCGCTATAGTGTGCTCATAGTGTGCCGAGGGCTTGCGGTCCTTCGTGCGTGTGGTCCACCCATCACGCTCTATCACTATGTTCTTGCTGCCCATGTTTATCATCGGCTCTATCGCTATCACCATGCCGTTCTTAATGAGCGGCCCGGTGCCCTTGCGTCCGTAGTTCGGCACATCCGGATCTTCATGGAGCTTGCGCCCCACTCCGTGACCGCACATTTCACGAACCACTCCATAACCACGCTTCTCGCAGTATTCCTGGATAGCATGGCCTATGTCGCCTATGCGGTTGCCCTCCACGGCATGCTCAATGCCTATGTAGAGCGATTCCTTGGTGGTGCGAAGCAGGCGCTTTACCTCTTCGTCAACCTCGCCCACGCAGAAGGTGTAGGTGCTGTCGCCGTTGTAGCCGTCTTTCACAGCACCACAGTCAACCGACACTATATCACCCTCGCGCAGCGCGTAGTTAGAAGGTATGCCGTGAACGACATTCTCATTGACCGATACACAGAGTGTTCCAGGAAAACCGCCATAACCCTTGAATCCGGGCACTGCGCCTTGCGAGCGAATATACTCCTCAGCCACAGCATCAAGTTTCAGTGTCGTCACGCCGGGCGCAATCACTTTTGCCACCTCGGCAAGCGTGCGTGCCACTATCTGATTGGCTGCACGTAGCAGTTCGATTTCCTCATCAGTCTTCAGATAAATCATCTGTTTGCTTTCCTCCTATATTGCTTGTCAGCTTTTAATCGTTTAGTTCAATTAATATCCGCTACCTGTGGTGCGTCCCTTGATTTTGCCCGACTTCATAAGTCCATCGTAGTGGTGCATCATCAGGTGACTTTCAATCTGCTGCAATGTGTCGAGCACTACACCCACGAGAATCAGCAACGATGTTCCTCCAAAGAACTGGGCGAACTGCTGGTTCACGCCACACACATTGGCAAACGCAGGCATGATTGCCACAAATCCCAAGAAGATTGAGCCGGGGAATGTGATTCTCGACATGATTGAGTCGAGATACTCAGCCGTCTTCTTGCCGGGCTTGATTCCGGGAATGAATCCGTTGTTACGCTTCATGTCGTCAGCCATCTGAGTGGGACGCACGGTGATTGCAGTGTAGAAATATGTGAACGCCACAATCATGAAGAAGTAAACAACATTATACCAGAATCCATGAATATCAGAGAAAGTGCGGGCAAAGCTTGCGAAGAAACCCTCAGCATTGGCATTTGCTCCAAATCCTGCAAGTGTGATAGGAATAAACATTATCGCCTGAGCGAAAATGATAGGCATCACACCCGCTGCATTCACCTTCAATGGTATATACTGGCGTGCACCGCCATACTGCTTGTTGCCCACAATGCGCTTTGCATATTGCACGGGCACCTTGCGGGTTCCCTGTACCAAGAGAATTGCTCCTGCAATCACAGCGAAGAGAAGTACAATCTCCACAAGGAACATCACCAGACCTCCCTGTGCGGTGGTCAAGCGGCTTGTGAACTCCTGTACGAGTGCTCCGGGGAAGCGTGCGATAATACCCACGAGGATGATGAACGAAATACCGTTGCCGATACCCTTATCTGTAATCTTCTCACCAAGCCACATGATAAACATAGAGCCGGCTGCAAGAATCACTGTGAGATAAGCTGTTGTCCAGAATCCGAAGTGTGCGGCTCCTCCTGCCGAGTTAACCTGCACCTGCAGGTTCACAAGGTAGGCAGGACCCTGAAGAAGCAGAATCAGCACTGTGAGATAACGTGTGTACTGGTTGAGCTTCATTCGTCCGCTCTCGCCCTCGCGCTGCATCTTCTGGAACGAAGGCAGCACCATACCGAGCAATTGGATTACGATTGAGGCCGTGATATACGGCATGATTCCAAGCGCGAAAATCGAAGCCTGAGAGAACGCACCTCCCGCAAACATATCGAGGAGCTGCATCAAGCCACCGCTTGCAAAGTTTCTCAGTGCATCGATTTCAGAAGGACTGATTCCCGGAAGAACCACATAACAACCGAGTCGATACACAAGTACCAACAAGACTGTTATTGTGATTCGTTTCCGCAAATCCTCAATCTTCCAAATATTCTTTGCAGTTTCAATAAACTTCATCTAATTAAATTTTTTGGAATGTACCACCTACGGCTGCGATAGCCTCTTCTGCTTTCTTCGAGATAGCATTTGCCTCTATCTCAAGCTTCGCTGTAAGCTCTCCGTTTGCAAGAACTTTTACCAACTGGTTTTTGCGCACCTTTCCGGCTGCTACCAAATCGGCTACGGTTACCTTGGTCAAGCCTGCTGCCTCAGCAACTGCCTGGATAACGTCGAGATTTACTGCCTTATACTCCACGCGGAAGTGATTCTTGAAGCCAAACTTCGGAACGCGACGCTGCAACGGCATCTGACCGCCCTCAAAGCCTACCTTTGCTGAATAACCTGAGCGCGACTTCGCTCCCTTGTGACCGCGAGTTGATGTTCCGCCTTTTCCCGAACCGGCACCGCGGCCAATGCGCTTACCTTTCTTGTTTGAACCAACAGCGGGTTGTAAATTACTTAAATCCATATCGTAGTTTCGTTTTATTTAAGTGTCCGTCCTAATTTACAGATTAATCAACAATCTTCACAAGGTGACGAACAGCGTTTACCATTCCCATGATGGCAGGAGTGTTCTCCTTCTCCACCACATGATTCATTTTTCTCAGTCCAAGTGCGTCGAGCGTTCTCTTCTGTACAGCAGGACAGTTAATTCTGCTTTTTACTTGCTTAATCTTTATTGTTGCCATGATGTACTATCTGATTATTTACCGTTAAACACTTTGTCCATTGAAATGCCACGATTCTGAGCAATAGTAGCCGGGCTACGCATCTCATCGAGAGCTGCAAATGTCGCCTTCACAAGGTTGTGGGGGTTCGACGAACCCTTCGACTTGCAGAGCACGTCGGTGATTCCAACGCTCTCAAGCACTGCACGCATTGCACCTCCGGCCTTCACTCCCGTACCCTGCGATGCAGGCTTCAGGATTACGCGCGAACCACCAAACTTGGCAGCCTGCTCGTGAGGAATAGTGCCCTTGTGTACCGGAACCTTGATGAGGTTCTTCTTTGCTGCCTCCACGCCCTTAGCGATAGCAGCTGTCACCTCATTTGCCTTTCCAAGGCCATAGCCGATAATACCATTCTCATTTCCTACAACCACGATAGCTGCAAAAGTGAATGTGCGACCTCCCTTCGTAACCTTAGTCACGCGGTTGATAGCAACCAAGCGATCCTTAAGCTCGATATCGTTTGTAGTCTTTACTCTGTTATTTCTCTTTGCCATAATTTCTCTTAAAATTTAAGTCCTCCGTTACGGGCACCATCGGCCAATGATTTAACTCTACCATGGAACAAGTAACCATTGCGGTCGAATACCACTGTGGTGTAGCCGGCCTCGATTGCCTTCTTGGCTACGAGCTCGCCCACCTTTGCAGCGATTTCACTCTTTGTTCCCTCCTCAATGCCTTTCGACGATGCCGATACAAGTGTGCGACCGGCTACGTCATCGATAAGCTGAACATAAATCTGCTTGTTGCTTCTGAACACGCTCATACGAGGACGTTCGGCACTACCAGAGACCTTACCACGAATACGTGTCTTGATTTTAATTCTTCTTTCTTTCTTCGTTGTCATGATCGTCAAATTAATTATTTGGCAGATGCCGTTTTACCTGATTTACGACGAATTACCTCGCCGACAAACTTAATACCCTTGCCCTTGTAAGGTTCAGGCTTGCGAAGCGAGCGGATCTTGGCACAAATCTGGCCCAGAAGCTGCTTGTCGCTCGACTCGAGGATGATGAGCGGGTTCTTGTTACGCTCTGTCTTTGCCTCTACCTTTACCTCCTTAGGAAGCTTGATATATATAGCATGTGAATAACCTAATGCAAGTTCCAGAACTTGTCCTGTTGATGTTGCACGGTAACCCACACCAACCAATTCCATCTCTTTCTTGTAGCCCTCGCTCACTCCCACTACCATGTTGTGGATCAATGCGCGATAGAGTCCGTGCTGTGCGCGGTGCTCACGATCGTCGCTCGGGCGAGATACTGTGAGGTGTCCGTCGGCCTGCTCGATAGTCAAGTCGGGATTAAACGACTGGCTAAGCTCTCCCTTCGGGCCCTTCACTGTCACTACATTATCTTTTACCGTCACTGTTACACCGGCAGGTATCACAATTGGCAATTTTCCTATTCTTGACATAATGGTACCTCCTTTTTAATAAATGTAACACAATACTTCACCACCTACTTGCTGTGCCTTGGCCTCCTTGTTGGTCATTACACCCTTCGAAGTAGATACGATGGCGATTCCTAAACCATTCAATACTCTCGGCATGTCTTTGTAGCCTGTGTACTGACGAAGACCCGGACGCGACACACGAGTCAAGCACTTAATGGCGCTCACCTTGTCAACCGGATCATACTTCAGGGCTATCTTGATAGTGCCTGCAGGATTCTCAGCTCCCTCTACAAACTTGTAGTTAAGGATGTAGCCCTGCTCGAAAAGGATTTTTGTAATCTCCTTTTTCAGTTTTGAAGAAGGGATTTCAACGACTCTGTGCTGAGCCTTGATCGCATTCCTCAATCTTGTCAGATAATCTGCTATTGGATCAGTCATAAAAAATTGTTTAAATTGATTCAGTGTCGGTACCCCTCACCTCGATTCCTCTCAGCGCAAGGCCGATACCGAACAATATTTAATACTAATGTTAATTTATAATTGTCTCAAAAATTCCTGATTGAAAATTCTGGGCATTCTCGCTCACCGGCTCTTTACCAGCTCGCCTTCTTTACACCCGGAATCAAACCCTGTGATGCCATCTCGCGGAACTGGATACGTGAGATTCCAAACTGGCGCATATAGCCTTTTGGACGTCCGGTGAGCTTGCAACGATTGTGCAGGCGCACTACACTCGCGTTCTTAGGGATGAGCTGAAGAGCCTCATAGTCGCCGGCTGCCTTGAGCGCTGCCTTCTTGGCTGCATACTTAGCAACAAGCTTCGCTCTCTTCACCTCACGGGCTTTCATTGATTCTTTTGCCATAGTCTAAGATCTGTTTTTATTTTGCGTTCTTAAATGGAAGTCCAAACTCCTTGAGAAGTGCATAACCCTCCTCGTCGGTGGGAGCCGAAGTCACAAATGTGATGTTCATACCCATCATCTTGTTCACTGAGTCGATATTAATCTCAGGGAAGATGATCTGCTCCTGAATACCAACAGTGTAGTTACCACGTCCGTCAAACTTGCTCTCAATACCCTTGAAGTCGCGGATACGAGGAAGCGCGATGCGGATGAAACGCTCCATAAACTCATACATGCGCTCGCGGCGAAGCGTTACTCGCACGCCGATAGGCATCTTCTTGCGGAGCTTGAAGTTTGAAATATCCTTCTTCGACAAAGTAGGAACAGCCTTCTGACCGGTGATTGCAGTCAACTCGTTGATTGCTGTCTCTATGATCTTCTTGTCGCCTGTTGCATCGCCAAGGCCCTCATTGATAACAATCTTCAAGAGGCGTGGAACCTGCATTGCCGAGGTATAATTGAATTGCTTGGTCAATGCCGGTGCAATTCTCTCCTTATAATCGTTCTTTACGGTTATAGCGCTCATTATTTAATCTCCTCTCCTGATTTTTTAGAATAACGTACTTTTACTCCGTCCTCATTTACACGGCGTCCGATGCGTGTTGCCTTGCCGCTCTTTGGGTCGATAAGGCTCAAGTTCGACACGTGAATGGGAGCTTCCATCTTCACGATACCACCCTGAGGGTGCTTTGCGCTGGGCTTGGTACTCTTCGATACCACATTTACACCTTCTACCACTGCCTTGTTCTTCGATACAAGCACACGTACCACTCGGCCCTGCTTGCCACGATCATCTCCGGCATTCACGATGACGGTGTCACCCTTTTTGATATGCAATTTGCTCATTACTTTTTTAATTCTCATATTGATTATTAAAGTACCTCGGGTGCGAGCGAAACAATCTTCATGTTGGTCGCACGCAACTCACGCGCTACCGGACCAAAGATACGGGTTCCGCGAAGCTCACCGGCATTGTTCAATAACACACATGCATTGTCGTCGAAGCGAATGTAAGAGCCGTCGGCACGACGAACCTCCTTCTTTGTACGTACGACAACTGCCTTCGATACAGTACCCTTCTTCACATCCGATGAAGGGATTGCGTTCTTCACAGTGACCACAATCACATCACCTACCGATGCATAGCGGCGGCCTGTACCACCCATAACGCGGATGCAAAGCACTTCCTTCGCTCCGCTATTGTCTGCAACTGTTAATCGGCTTTCAGTCTGTATCATTTCTTTTACTTAACTTTTTCGATTATTTCTACCAATCTCCATCTCTTTGTTTTGCTCAGCGGACGTGTCTCCATCAAGCGTACGGTGTCGCCTACGCTACACTCGTTCTTCTCGTCGTGAGCATGGTACTTCTTTGTCTTGTTGACAAACTTACCATAGATGGGGTGCTTCTCCTTCCACTTGATGGTAACAGTTATCGTCTTGTCACCCTTGTTGCTGGATACTACCCCAACTCTTTCTTTTCTCAAATTTCTTTTTTCCATTTCCTTACGCTGGCTTTACTTAATTTTCAGCTCACGAGCACGAAGCTCTGTCTTCATTCTCGCAATCATACGACGATCTTTTGTAATCTTCGACGGATTATCAAGCGGAGTAATCGAATGATTGATCTTCGTCTGGAGGTACTCCTTCTCAGCAACCTCAAGGCGCTCCTTAAGCTCCTTGTCGCTTAATTCCTTTATTTCTTCCTTCTTCATAATTCGCTTAGACATTTTGAGATTCATCATAATCACGGCGTACTACAAACTTCGTTGTTACAGGAAGCTTCTGCGCTGCAAGGCGAAGTGCCTCCTTTGCAATGTCGTAGCTTACGCCTTCTACTTCGATAAGCATGCGGCCCGGGGTTACAGGTGCAACAAAGCCTTCGGGTGCTCCCTTACCTTTACCCATTCGGACGTCGGCAGGCTTCTTTGTGATTGGCTTGTCGGGGAAAATGCGAATCCAGATTTGTCCCTCACGCTGCATGTAGCGAGTCACCGCAATACGCGCTGCCTCTATCTGGCGTGCTGTGATCCACTTTGTCTGGAGTGTCTTGATTCCGAACGATCCGAAAGCCAGCTGGTCACCGCGGTGTGCGAAGCCTTTGCTTACGCCTTTTTGCGGTCTTCTATATTTTACTTTCTTAGGTTGTAACATTGTTCAGTAAATTTCAAGTCGAGATTAACGATTGTTCTTTTTGTTTCTGAAACCACCTTTGCGTGGTCCGCCATTGCTGTTACCACGGCCCTCCTTCACATTGCTTGTGAAATTGGGTGCAAGGTCGCGCTTGCCATATACTTCGCCACGGCAAATCCACACCTTGATACCGATGATACCAACCTTGGTCAAGGCCTCTACGAGTGCATAGTCGATGTCGGCACGAAGTGTGTGAAGCGGCGTACGGCCCTCCTTAAACATCTCCGAGCGTGCCATCTCAGCGCCGTTCAAGCGGCCGCTTACCTGCACCTTGATTCCCTCTGCTCCCATGCGCATAGTCGATGCCACTGCCATCTTCACTGCACGGCGATAGGCTATCTTGCCCTCCACCTGGCGTGCTATGTTGGCTGCCACGATCTCTGCGTCGAGCTCCGGACGCTTCACCTCATAGATGTTGATCTGCACATCCTTGTCGGTCACCTTCTTCAACTCCTCTTTAAGCTTGTCAACTTCCTGGCCACCCTTGCCGATAATCATACCCGGGCGTGAGGTGCACACTGTGATTGTCACAAGTTTAAGAGTTCTCTCAATAATAATGCGTGATACACTTGCGTTGGCAAGACGCGCGCTAAGATACTTGCGGATTTTGCTGTCCTCAAGCAAAGTATCACCGTAATTCTTTCCACCATACCAGTTGGAATCCCAACCTCTGATGATTCCTAAGCGATTGCTTATAGGGTTAACTTTCTGTCCCATCGTTATGCGTCTTGTTAATCGTTATTTTTTTCAATTGTATCCACGAACAAAGTTACATGGTTAGAGCGTTTGCGGATTCTGTAGCCGCGTCCCTGTGGTGCTGTGCGCAAGCGCTTCAGCATCGGTGCGCAATCTACGAAAATGGTCTTCACATAAAGCTCACCATTCTCAGCTTTTCTTTCATTCTTTTGCTCCCAGTTGGCAATTGCTGAGCGCAACAGCTTCTCTACCTTGGCAGCAGCTTCTTTATTTGAGAATTTAAGCAAGCCCAGAGCCTTGAACACCTCTTTGCCACGCACCATGTCGGCCACAAGGCGCATCTTGCGTGGGCTCGAAGGCACATTCTTCAGCTTCGCAAAGCTGAGAGTCTTCTGAGTTGCCTTAATCAATTCGGCTGATTCTCTTTTTCTTTTACCCATTGTATTTTAATTCTTTTTTT
>JBJFEF010000280.1:0-5244 GCA_051890435.1 Muribaculaceae bacterium | reverse complement strand
TACATGAACTACAAGAAGGAGATTGAGTCTATCAAGTCGAACTTCGACGTAACAGCCGGTTACTCTTGGCAGCGCTTCTACCGCGACGGCTGGAACAACGGTACTGAGTTCACTACCAATGGTTTCGCTTTGTCGAAGGCTACAATGCAAGTGGGCGACCAGGCTATCGACAGAATTACATATGCCGACGGTACCTACTCCAACCTGTATTACCTCAATGAGATTGTTGATGAGAACGGAAAGGGTCTCAAAGGCTCCACTTGGACTAATCCTGAGACTACCAAGTGGGCTACTCACCTCCAGCTCCTCTCATTCTTCGGCCGCTTGAACTACACTCTCTGTGGTCGCTACCTCCTCACTGCTACTGTCCGCGGCGATGCTTCTTCGCGTTTCAGCAAGGACAACCGCTGGGGCGTGTTCCCATCAGTGGCTCTCGGTTGGAAGATTACCGACGAGGCTTGGATGAAGGACGTTAAGGACGTGATGAACGAGTGGAAGCTCCGCTTAGGCTGGGGTGTTACTGGTCAGCAGGATATCGGCGACAGCTACTATCCCTACCTCGCCACCTACGTTCAGTCAGTTCAGGGTTCTAACTATCCTTGGGGCGCCTCCGACAAATTTATCAGCACTCTCTATCCTGCAGGTTACGACCCCAACATCAAGTGGGAGGAGACTACTACCTGGAACGCCGGATTTGATTTCGCATTCCTCAACAACCGCATCACTGCAAGCGTTGACTACTACTTCCGCAAGTCGAAAGACCTCTTGAGCTTCGTAACAGTGCCCGTAGGTTCGGCTACTACCAACATGATGAACCAGAACATCGGTACTCTCGAGAACAAGGGTATTGAGTTCTCTATCACTGCTCGCCCTGTAGTTACCAAGGACTTCACTTGGACCGTTAACTACAACGTGGCTTACAACAAGAACGAGATCACCAAGCTCAACAACGATGGCTCTTACGTGGAGACAGGTGGTATCTCAGCAGGTACAGGTGGTACTTGCCAGGTACACGCTGTGGGCTATCCCGCATTCTCTTTCTTCCTCTTCGAGCAAGTTTACGATGCCAATGGCAACCCTGTTGAGGGTGTTTATGTTGACCAGAACGGTGATGGCGTAATCAACGACGACGACCGCCGCATCCGTCACAGCAAAGACCCGAAGGTGACTATGACTCTTGGCTCTAACTTCAACTGGAAGAACTGGGACTTCGGCTTCTCACTCCGCGCCAACATCGGCAACTACGTTTATGCCGACGCTATCGCAGGTAACTCCAACATCGACAACTGCTACAAGAACGACAAGGTGAACAACCTTATCGATGCAGGTGGTGCTTACTTCACCGGCGTGAAGAACGCTTCGGTAGGTATTCAGAAGAGCGACTACTGGTTGCGCAATGCCAGCTTCCTCCGCTGCGACAACATCACTCTCGGTTACACTTGGCCCGGCTTGTTCAAGAACCAGCTCCGCCTCCGCGTGTACGGTGCAGTGCAGAATCCTTTCGTGATTACAAAGTACAAAGGTCTTGATCCTGAAAACTACGACGGTATCGACCGCGACGTTTATCCTCGCTCTATCACCGGTACTCTTGGCGTAGTAGCTACTTTCTAATAGTTGAGGTGTTTCACACATAAAATGAAATTATAGAAATGAAATCATATAAGACAAAAATATTTTCGGTTTTATGCGCAGCCATGGCACTTGGTGCCACTTCCTGCGTAGGCGATTTGGACCTTATGCCTAACGACCCGAATACTATCACTGCCGGTAACCTCACTCCCGAGCAATATGAGGCAGTGCTTGCAAAGTGCTACTCAGGCATGGCAGTATCCGGTCAGTATGGTCCTGATGGAGCTTCTGATATTTCGGGTCTCGACGGCGGTACAAGCCAATACACTCGTGGTATCTTCATGCTCAATGAGTTCTCTACCGACGAGTCGAAGTGGATTTGGGCTGATGAGGGCGTTTTCGACCTCGTTACCAACACTTGGAGTAAGGGTAATGCCAACATCTTCGGTACTTACAGCCGTATGTACGTACACATCGCTATCTGCAACGACTTCCTCCGCCTTGTAGGCGACGATGAGAAGTTTGCCGAGATGGCTCTTGAGGCTCGCACTCTCCGTGCAATGAGCTACTACAACATCGTGGATCTCTTCGGTATGGGTGGCTTCGTCACTGAGGCTGATGCTCCGGGTACTGCTCCCAAGCAGAAGAGCCGCGTAGAGCTTTACAACTGGCTTGAGACTGAGCTCCAGGACATCGTTGCCAAGATGAGCGACGCTCAGCCTAAATATGGCCGCGTAGGCAAGGACGGTGCTGAGGCTCTCCTCGCTCGCCTTTACCTCAATGCTGAAGTATTCACCGGCACTGCTGCCTACGACAAGTGCGCACAGTGCTGCGAGAACATCATCGCTCGCCACAAAGGCTCAGGTTTCCAGAGTTCGGGTCTTGTTGAGAACTACCTCTGGCTCTTCTGCGGCGACAACGACGTGTATATGCCCGGTGGTGGCGACACCAACGAAATCCTCTGGGGTATCGCTTACGATGCTACCAACACTCAGCCTTATGGCGGTACTACATTCCTCTGCGCTGCTGCCTACAAGTCGGTTGACGAGGGTGGAGTGTATATGAACTGCGAAGACTACGGCTTGAACCAGCAGTGGGGCTGTATGCACGCTACTCCTGAGTTCTCCGACAAGTTTGCTGCCGCTCCCGAGGACGTACGCTGGTCGATGTGGGTGAAGGAAGACAAGGGCTTCAAGAAGGAGAACACCAAGTTCTCTGAGTTCACCGACGGCTATGCAGTGGTTAAGTTCACTAACCTCCTCCGCGACAACAAAGCTACAGGCTCGATGAAGGTGGGCGAAATCACCAAGTTCCCCAACACCGACCTTCCTCTTATCCGTCTTGCTGACGTTTACTTGATGTATGCCGAGTGCGCTCTTCGTGGTAAAGCCGACAACGCAAAGGGTCTTCAGTATATCAACTATGTGCGTGAGCGTGCAGGTGTACCTGCCTACACTGCTATCGACCTCACTCTCGACAACATTCTCGATGAGCGCTGCCGTGAGCTCTACTGGGAGAACGTTCGCCGTACCGACCTCGTTCGCTTCGGCAAGTTCGCCAAGGGTTACAACTGGAGCTGGAAGGCTGGTGAGGACAAAGGAACCGACTTCCCCGAGTATATGAACCTGTTCCCGATTCCGAGCAACGTGATTGCATCACAGCCCGATTTCAAGCAGAACATTGGCTACTAATGAAGAAGTGTATAAACTTTTAATTACTGAAACGAAATGAAAAGATTTAATTATATTCTGTTCGGTATTCTTGGGCTGGTGCTCTCTGCAGTATCTTGTAACGGTCCAGAGACTGAGAACCCGGTAATCGAAACACCGACAAGTTTCGTCTTGAATACCCCTGCTTTCCAAAAGCAGTACATCGACCTGCAAAACACTCCCACAGTGAACCTCACTTGCTCGCAGCCCGACTATGGCTTCGCAGCAGCTGTATCCTACTTTGCACAGGTGTCGCTCACTGAGGATTTCACTGATTTCATCGAAATTGATGAGGCTTACTCCAAGTGCGATATGGACGTTAACGCTGAGGCTATCGCTCAGGCTATCTGCAAGCTCCGTGGCGTTACAAGCGAGGATGACTACACTGATGAGCCTGCCCGCACCGTTTATTTCCGCCTTCGTGCCCAGATTCTCGACTATGAGGAGACAACCATCCTCTCCAACGTGGTTTCGTGTGAGAAGGTGAAGGGTTACTTCGCACTCAAGTTGCCGGGATATATCTACCTCGTAGGTGAGCCCGAAGGCTGGAGCGGCCCGACTGAAGGCAACAAGGATCACTACAACCAGTGGCGCTTGTTTGAAAGCACTGAGGCTATCGGATCGAAGATCTACTCAGGTGTATTTGATATTCCTGCAGGTAAGTTCATGTTCCGCTTCTACACTGCTCTTAACGGTTGGGAAAAAGACTCTTATGGTATTCAGGTTGATGATAATCCTATGGATATTACTCTCGATGAGAACGGCGTTTACTCAGGTGAACTCGTTAAGGGTAAGGGTAGCTACAATGTGCCCGACTTTGCAGGTGGCTCGGTGAAGATTACCGTCAATATGAACACCATGACAGTGAAGTTTGAGGTTGGCGGTGTTGACGTCAGCAACAAGAAGTTCATCTACCTTGTAGGTGCTCCAGAAGGCTGGAAAGGTCCGGGCGAGGAGAATGCTTCTCACTATGAGGACTGGAAACTCTACGATATGGCCGATGACGGCAACTACACCGGTACATTCGACATCCCTGAAGGTCAGTTCATGTTCCGCTTCTACACCAAACTCACAGGCTGGGACGGTGGTGACTCTTTCGGCTCGCAAGTTGATGATGCCAACGTGGCTATCTCGTTTACTGATGGCATCTACGAAGGTGCTGCTATGGTAGGAAAGGGTAACTGGCACGACGAGACTTGGCCCGGTGGCAAGGTTGAAATCACCGTTAATATCAACGATGGAACTGTTCTCTTTGAGCAGAAGTAAATCATTCCGAGAAAAGTTAACAGCAACGTTAAATCGAATTAAAACATTGAATTCAATATGAAAAAATTAAGTATAATGTTGATGGCAGCTCTCAGCCTCGGTCTTGCTTCTTGCGAAGAGGACTGGGTGGAGGCTCTGCCACAGACCAACCCTCAGGAGCCGCTCGTAGAGGACAACTGCATCACTATTGCACAGACTCTCCCTGCTGCAATCGACCTGAAGGCTATAAACGAGGCAAACGACACTGTGCCTCTCTTCGATGCTGAAATTAAGGATCTTCCCGCAAATGCTGCAGTGAACTTCGTGATGCAGCTTTCGAAGACTGACGATTTCGCAAAGGCTGCCGATATCAAGGTTGCAAACGACAACGGTAGTTGTTCTGCTCTTGCTTCTGAAATCCAGGAGGCTTATCTTTCAGTAGTAGGACGCAGCCCCAAGGCTAAGGAAGTATTTGTACGCTATGTGCCCTATATCACAAAGAATGAGCAGTCGGTTGTTCGCTTTGGCGGTCCCGATTTCTTCATCGGTGCTACTAAGGTTACTGTAACTCCTTATCCAAGCGACCTCAAGATTGAGGACAACTACTATCTGCTTGGTACTGTCAACGGATGGTCGGTTGCTACAGCACTGAAGTTCGACCACACCGGCGATGCCTACGACAATCCTGTATTCACACTCAAGGTTGACGTGAGCGATGCCG